>QHPW01000500.1 GCA_003219675.1 Verrucomicrobiota bacterium | reverse complement strand
TTCCCCGCCGGCGTAAACCGGGTCACACTCGACGTGACGCCGATCGACGATTCTCTCAACGAAGGTCCGGAGAGCGTGGTGCTGCGGCTCTTGCCCAATCCGAATTACCGCGTCGGCATCCCGGACCGCGGTGTCATTACCATCTCCGACAACGATGCGCCGACAGTGACAGTGCAGGCGACGGACGCGAATGCTTCGGAAAGCGGTCTGGATCCGGGGGCGTTCACCGTCAGTCGCACACGCGCGACCGACGCCTCATTGACCGTTCATTTCGTCATCAGCGGCACCGCGAACAATGGCGGAGATTATCATTCGCCGGGCAATTCGGTAATCATTCCCGCGGGCGAAACCTCCGCCGTGGTTACGATCGCGCCGATTGATGACAACGAAATCGAAGACAGCGAAACGGTGATTCTTACGCTGAGTCCCGATGCCGCCTACATCGTCGGCTCGCCCGACAGCGCGACGGTCAACCTCGCGGATGACGACTCCGCGAGAAACACGTTGATTTGGGTTGAGGATGCCGTGCCGACCGGTGCCTGGACGGGAGTCGGTGGCGGAGACCACTGGCAATGGGTCAGCACTAATCCAACGCCCTTCTCCGGCGCCTTCGCACACCAGTCCGTACTCGCGTCCGGGACGCACTACCATTACTTCTCCGAAGCCTCGGCCACTTTGACGGTCGATCCCGGTGAGACATTGGTCACGTACGTGTTCCTGAATCCCGCCAATCCTCCGCGGGAGATCATGCTCGAATGGCTCGATGGCACGTCGTGGGCGCACGCGGCCTACTGGGGCGAGAATCTGATCCCCTGGGGCGCCGACGGCACGGCCAGCCAATATCCCATGGGCGCGTTGCCGTCCGCGGGGCAGTGGGTGCGCCTGGAGGTGCCGGCCAGCGCGGTCGGCCTCGAAGGCAGCACGCTTTCCGGAATGAACTTCGTTTTGTATGACGGTCAAGCGACGTGGGATGCTTCCGGCAAATCAACCGACTCCAGCCCGCCGCAGGCGGAGACCGTGCCACCGACGGTGCAGGTCGTGGCGACCGATTATTTCGCCTCGTTAAATGGGGATGGATCGAGCACAAACCCTGGCGTGTTCGTCTTTTGGCGCAACGGCGATACCAATGCAGACCTGACTGTTTACTACACTCCGAGCGGCACCGCCACCAACGACGTCGATTACGAAACTTTGCCGGGCTCGGTCACCATCCCCGCCGGCGCCAGTTATTCCACCGTCAGGGTGACACCGATCAACAATGGGGTGAACTCCGGCCTCACTCCATCGGCTCGGGGCGTGCAAGTCACGCTGGAACCTGACGCCGCCTACTCCATCGGTTCATTGAGTAATGCCTCGGTGATCATCGTGTTGAGCCAGTACCGACCCGAACGGGTCTGGTATGTGGCGCTGTATGCGATCCAGGACACGACTTCAGAAAACGGCCCTGAGCCGGGCGTGTTTATCGTCAGCCGTGGTCGCGCTGACTTTAATTCGGGTCACCCAGACCCCCCTTTGACCGTGGCCTACAGGCTCGGTGGCACGGCCCGCAACGGGGCGGATTACGAGACCTTGTCCGGTACGGTGACCATCCTGGAGGGCGCCACGTTCGCCACCGTCACCGTCAGGCCGATGGACGACAACGTATTCAAAGGAACCCGGACCGTGACGATCGAAGTGGCCTCGGGGCCGTCGGACGGTTACGGCCCTGGCAACCCCAACCAGGCTACCGTGTTCATCCGGGACAACGATCCGCCGCCGGCCAAAGACAAGGTATGGGTCAATGACGACGTGCCGGCGGGCGCGTGGACGGGTGCCGACGGAGGCGACGCATGGAATTGGTTGAACAAGAACCCGACACCCTTCCACGGCGCGCTCGACCACCAATCCAGTCTTGCGCCCGGAATCCATTATCATTACTTCGCCGACGCCACGGACAGGTTGACAGTTAATCCCGGAGACACATTGGTTGCGTGCGTGTTCCTGGATCCCGTCAATCCGCCGCGTGAAATCATGTTGCAATGGTTCGACGGCACATCGTGGGAGCATCGAGCGTACTGGGGCGGGGATCTGTTCGGGGGCGGGAACTTGATTACTTGGGGCGCCGACGGCACAGCCAGCCGTCGCTCCATGGGCCTGTTGCCGCCAGCCGGGCAGTGGGTGCGATTGGAAGTGCCGGCTGGCGCGGTGGATTTGGAAGGCCGCGCGATTTCGGGGATGAACTTTATCTTATACGATGGTCAAGCGGCGTGGGATTATGCCGGCAAGGCGAGTCCATAAGAAAGGCCGCCGGGCGTGTGTCCGGCGGCCTTGCCTGTTTACGGGGTTTGTACTGCGATACGATTACTTTGACGATTGCACGCAGCGGCCGATCAGGATTTCATCGCTAGCCGCTTCACCGTCCGTGTGGAGGAATTGAACCCAGATCCAGGGGTTGCCGCCCACGCCGCCCAGCACGGGCTGTTTAGGGAACTGAATGGTGGCGCCGGCCGGAATGAGCACGACATCAGCCGTTCGCGTGGCAACGTGCGGACCGCCGACCGGGTTGTCGTTGTTCCGGAAGATGAATCGCGCTTTGAGGCCTGACAACGTCAATCCGCCGTCGATGGTGATGAACGGGCGGGGATTATTGGAGCAGCCTTCCAACCCAACGTTCGCGGAAGCGAGCACCGCGTTTAGAAACTTTGAATCGACCGCGGCCAACCCCTGCACGCAACGTCCCAGGAAGATTTCCTCGGTCAGCGCGTTGTCTTTGCCGTCGAGGAATTGAATCCAGATGAAGGGATTTCCACCCGTCCCACCGAGAACGGGCTGTTTGGGAAGGGTGATGGTCCCGCCTTCGGGCAAGAGCTCGGCGGAGGCGACAAATTCTTCCACGTGCTCATGGGTCCCCTTCACGTTGTTGCGGAAGATGGCCTGCACATTGAGCCCTCCGAGCACGAGGTCGGCGTTCAAAGTCACCTGTGGACCATGCGAATTGTCGCAATCCGACAGCGTCACCGACCCGCTGACTTGAATCGGCAACGCGAGCTTCGCGCTGATCTGCTGATCCGCACCGGCGACCGAGGCCAGACTCAGGCACAACAGCGCCAGGGCCGCGACGCTCGCTTTCATTCCCTTCACGACTTGGTTTTGCTTCATAACTTTTCTT
>QHPW01000502.1 GCA_003219675.1 Verrucomicrobiota bacterium | reverse complement strand
AGTTTTTTCATAGATTTGCTTCAGCCACTAAAAGGCACAAAAGGCACAGAATCAAAAATCCAAATCGCAAAGCTGCATGATGTCTTTCATAAGCTCCCTTTTTGTGCTTTCTGTGCCTTTTCGTGGCCAGTTCCGGTGCTCGCTATTTCCTCCGGCTGGCCTTTTTCCCTGAGGACTTGCTGGTCTTCAGTTTGACTGTCTTCTTAACAGGCTTTTTCGCGACCTTTTTGACTTTCGCCTTCACGACCTTCCGGATCACCTTTTTCCTGGCAGCTTTCTTTGCCGGTCTGGCTGTTGGCTTCGCCGCCGGTTTTGCGGCTTTCGTGATGACGACCGTTTCCATCGCCTTCGTAGCTTTGACGTTAGCGCCGTCGATCTCGCGCCAGCCGTGCGCATCACGAACGGCGATCATGGCGGACAAAATGTCGTTCCAGGTCTGTTGTTTCATCATCACTTCGTTGGGGAACATGCAGCCGTCCCAGCAGATATGACGAAAAGCTTTGGTGAGCCGGCCGTCCTCGCCGTGCAGCCAGTACCCCGCATGGTGCGTGATCCTCAGCTTGCCGTTCGGGTCGTTGGGCAGGCAATGATGGCCGGTCTTGTCGTGTGTCCCGGAGCCGTGAACTGTCGCGTCGTTTTGCGCGACGTGGAAATCAATCGTCCGCGGGCGCAACGCCGCCGTGAGCGTCTTCATCGCCGCATCCAGCCGCTTTGGGTCGGACCAGTCCCAATCCGGTGGCAGAATGGCGTCTTCGGGCGCGTTGTAACCGAGGGTGTAGAGAAGGGTGTGTGCCATGTCCGCCTGGAACCCAATGGTTTCGGGACGAGCCGTCAATTCGAGCAGTTTGATCATCTCACGCCAACTGTGCATACCGCCCCAGCAGATTTCGCCCTCCGCCGCGAGGCGCTCGCCGAAACTTTCGGCGACATCGGCCGCTTTGCGAAAAGTCTGTGCGATCAACTTTGTGTTTCCTTCCGGGTCCTTGAGCCAGTCGTTCGGGCTGCAAGCGGAATCAATGCGCACGACACCATAGGGCCGAATGCCCAGTTCTCTGAGCTTCGACGCAATTCGACAGGCTTTGCGGACCTGTTCCACGAATTTGCCCCGTTCCTCTTCGTTGCCCATCGCCGAGCCGCCGCCCGTTGGCGGCCAGACCGGCGCGACCACGGAGCCAACCACGAATCCTTTAGACCGGATTTTGTCCGTGAGACGTTTGAGATCGCTGTCGCTGATGTCGATGTTGATGTGAGGGTCGTGGAGGAACAGGTCCACGCCGTCGAACCGGATGCCGTCCACCTGTGCCTGCGCGCTCAGGTCGAGCATGGTATCGAGGTCGATAAACGGTTCGGCGCCGGGGCTGCCTTTGCCGACCAGGCCGGGCCACATCGCGTTGTGAAGCCTGGGGTAGTTATTGTTGCTGTGGTTGCTCATGGATTCTCCTGTTGGTTAAACGCCTGTCTTGCGGCGAGTTCAAGAGTCGATGCCTTTTCGCGCCATAGTTCTCTCCAGAAATTGTGGAAAACCCTAGCAAGGGCTTTGGGGCAATCAATGCCAAAGTGGGTTCCACGACACTTCCCAATCACTTCCCAACGGCGGCCCCAGCCCATGCCACGTCTAAATACCCTGACACCGCGCCAGGGCCTCAACGGGCCTCTACCACTAACGTGGTATTGTTCGATGCGCGCGCCGGTGTTACTGGTTTTGCGCGATGAAAACGAACGATGAAGCCGCTCTGCTCTTCCACGAACCCTCCGGCGACGACTACGCATGTCGTTTCGAATTGGTAAGATCCACGCTGGAAGATTTTAGCCAGCTTATGGAAGATGAAATCTCCGGATCGCATGTGATCCGATGTTCAACGGACCGGCGGTCCTTCGCACAGCGTGAGACCTGCCCTGCCCGCGCTGAGTTTCTCACTGTTGCGTGTGGCGGCCATGACCGCCTGCCCCACGTTTGGCCTGCCGGCGATTCATCTCGCCCCCTGAGTCGCCATGACGGTTCGCGCCCGGGACTTGCGCCTTAATCCAACTTCAGTTTTACTCCCAACGAGAAACCGGGCGTGCGCGCGACACGGTTCCGCCGCCTCGGTCGGCATAAGCAGAACGCGTCGAAGCGTGTGTCCGTTTCCGCCGAGATTTCCGCGTGACCTCGAGGCTCTCGAGGTCACGGCACGACATAATTGATTATGACCTCCCGATTCGCCTGTTGCTGGTCTGGGATTCTGTCCGCGAGCCTGATGCTGCCCCGGGCGGCGCTCGCCGCCGATGATTCGCCCAGAGCGCCGCGTTTCTCCCTCGAATACATGGACCGCGAGGTGTCGCCAGGCGCGGATTTCTACCGATTCGCGGACGGCGCCTGGCTGAAGAACAATCCGGTTCCGCCGGACAAATCGCGCTGGGGCGCGTTCAACGAATTGCAGGAACGCAACTGGCAACTGATCCGTTCCATTCTCGAATCGTGCGCTGCCTACACCGCTGCGGCGCCGAATCGTCAGACACGCGAGGTCGGCGCTTTCTTTGCGTCTGTTATGGACACGAACCGGATCGAACAGCTCGGATTCAAACCGCTCTCCAGAGACCTCAAGCGCATCGCTCGGCTCCGCTCGACGGGTGAGCTGTTTCGTCTGCTGGCCGATTTCCATCAACGAAGCATCGGCGGCTTGTTCCATCCGCAGGTGGAGCCGGACGCCAGGAACAGCTCGATTTACGCTCTTCGCATTGCGCAAGGCGGTCTCGGCTTGCCCGACCGCGACTATTATCTCAAGGACGTGTTCGCCAAACAGCGTGAAGCTTATCGCGCGCACATCACGACGATGTTGAAAATGCTCGGTGAACCCGCGACCGAAGCGGCGGCGCACGCGGGCACGATCCTCGAAATCGAAACGGCGCTTGCCAGGGCGAGCAAGCCCCGCGCCGACTTGCGCGATCCGGCGGCCAATTATCACAAGTTCACGATCGCAGAACTTGAGCGACTCACACCGGTCCTGCCATGGAAGACGTATCTCCGCGCCCATGAGGTCGATAAAATCGCCTATCTCGTCGTCGGCCAGCCCGAATTTCTGCAAGCGGAGGACGGGCTCGTAAAAAAACGTCCGCTGGCCGATTGGCAGGTTTATCTGCGCTGGCACTTGTTGCGCAGCGCGGCGCCTTTTCTACACCGCGCGGCGGAGAGCGAAAACTTCGCCTTTTACCAAACCGTCCTGAGCGGCACGCCGCAACCGGAACCGCGCTGGCAGCGCGCCGCGCACGTCATCGACGGTTCGATCGGCGAAGCGCTCGGCCAGCTTTACGTCGAAAAACATTTCCCGCCCGCCGCCCGCGCGCGGATGAACGAGTTGATAGGCAATTTGAAAGCAGTGTTTCGCGATCGTTTGCAGAAGGTGGGCTGGATGACCGATGCCACGCGCTCGAAAGCGATCGCGAAGTTCGATCGCTTCACGCAAAAGGTCGGCACTCCGGACAAGTTCCGCGACTACTCGTCGTTGAAAATTCGTCGCGACGATTACTGGGGCAACGTCCAAAGCGCCGCGCAGTTCGAGTCCCGTCGCCAGTTCGGCCGCCTGGGCGGACCGGTTGACCGCACCGAGTGGGACATGACCCCGCAGACAGTCAACGCTTACTTCAATCCGTCGCTGAATGAAATCGTGTTTCCCGCGGGCATCCTGCAGCCGCCGTTCTTCGACATGGCGGCGGACGACGCCGTGAACTACGGCGCCATCGGAGTGGTGATCGGCCACGAAATCACGCACGGCTACGACGACGAAGGCCGGAAGTACGACGCCGACGGCAACTTGAACGAATGGTGGACCGAGGCTGACGGCAAATAATTCGAGGCACGCGCGCAGAAGGTCGTGGACCAATATGGTTCCTACGAAGCCCTGCCTGGATTCAAGGTCAACGGCAGACTCACGCTCGGCGAAAACATCGCCGACCTGGGCGGCACGAGCATCGCGTTCGAGGCGCTCGAACGCGCGCTGGCGAAAGATCCGTCGAAACGGAAAGCCCTCGACGGCTTCACGCCGGAGCAACGGTTTTTCCTTTCGCTGGCGCAAATCTGGCGCACCAACTGGCGCGAAGACGAGTTAAAACGCCGGCTCACGGTTGACCCGCATTCGCCCGGTCAGTTCCGCGCCATTGGTCCGCACGTGAACCTGGAAGAGTTTTACCAGGCGTTCGACATCAAACCGGGCGACCGGATGTATCGGCCGGCGGAACTGCGCGCGAAGATTTGGTAGGCATCTTGCGCGTTCAAGGTTCAAGGTTCGAGGTTCAAGGTTCAATCGCCTCACCCCCATTCAAGGGGCGCATCTTGACACTGCCCTCGACTCGACTGGGACCGCGGAGCGCCGATCTCCGATCCGGCGCGTTTCCGGGTGCTTTTCAATACCTGCCGGGTCGGAGACCGGCGCTCCGATGGCAGTGTCAGGATGCGCCCCCATTCAAGCTTTTTCTTGCCGTGCCTGGCGCAGGTCGGCAAACTTCGCCCGAACTCAAACCCCGTCCGCTATGAAAAACATTTCTCGCGCCGCCGATTTATCTCAAACTTCCACGATGGAAAACGACGCCATCAGCCGGCGCCGGTTCTTCGCCACTGCGGGGATGGCCGCGGCCGCGGCCCTTGCGCCGAAGGCGCTCGCCGCCGAGCGTGATTGGACCTCCAAAAAGCCGGTGCGTTATCCCGACGCCGACATCGTGGTGCTCGACAAGCGCTTCGAGAAATACAAGATCGGCAATACGCCGATCCAGCGCGTCTGGACTGGAGCGCTGTGGGCCGAGGGTTGCGCGTGGAACGGCGTTGGTCGTTACCTGGTCTGGAGCGATATTCCGAACAATCGCCAGTTGCGCTGGCTTGACGAAGACGGCCACGTGAGCGTCTTTCGTAATCCGGCGGGCAACAGCAACGGGAACACCTTCGACTTCGAAGGCCGCCAGCTTTCCTGCGAACACGGCAACCGCCGCGTCGTCCGCTACGAGCAAAACGGATCGATCACGGTGCTCGCCGACAAGTGGAAGGACAAACCGCTCAACGCGCCCAACGACATCGTCGTGCATCCCGACGGCGGCATCTGGTTCACCGACCCCGGCTACGGCAGCATGATGAATTACGAAGGACACAAAGGTGAACTGCAGATCAAGGAGGCGGTTTATCGCATCGACCCGAAGAGCCGAAAGATGGACATGGTCACTGACGACCTGGAGAAGCCCAACGGCATTTGCTTTTCTGCCGACTACAAGAAACTCTACATCGCCGACACCGGCAAGGCGCGCGACATCCAGGCATGGGACGTAGTGGACGAGAAGAAATTGAGGAACCGCCGCCGTTTTGTGGACATGGCGATGCCGCCGCAGAAAGTCCAAACTTAAAACGGCGCGCGGACGGTGGGTGGTAACGGCGGCTCCGACGGCATCCGCTGCGACGTGGATGGCAACGTGTGGTCAGCCGCAGGCTGGGTGGGCGACGGTTACGACGGCGTGCACATCTTTTCGCCGGAAGGCCAGCGCATTGGGATGATTTTGCTGCCGGAAATCTGCGCGAACGTCTGCTTCGGTGGCGAGAAACGCAACCGCCTGTTCATGGCGGCCAGCCAGTCGATTTACGCCCTCTATGTCGAGACGCAGGGGGCGCACGTTACGTAATGGGATACGCGTCTCAGAAACCGATCCCGCGCGTAACCCGCCGATAGTGTTCGGCATGAAAAACGCTGAGGGCATTTTCCCTCTCTCCCCGCGAGGAACGAGTGGGGAGAGAGCTGGAGAGAGGGGAAGCCGATGGAAAAGGCCTCCTCTCCCCGCCCTCTCCTCCTTTTGGGAAGGAGAGGGGAAAAGGAAAGCGCTGCTTTTCTGAAGCTCAGCTACCTTGCTTAAGGAGCTACCACAGCCCGGTAGAATTCCTGCGTAGCGTTCGCCGAGGGAGGGGCGTCGATTTGGATGACCCCCAGCGCGTTGGTCACTATCACCACCGACGACCATTGCTGCAGCTCGGAAGATTTCTCGATCGAATAGCGACCTCCAATCTCGCCGTTAAGCAGCAACCGGAAGCCGTCGCCTCCCAAATACCCGAAACAGTCAGGCATCGTGACTCGAGGCTGTTTCGTGAAATTCACGGTTATCGTTTTGTTGTTATCCATCGTGAGAACCAGGGGATTGCCTGTACCCATGGCGTCCCCGCCCCAGCCGACGAACGTCTGCCCGACTTCCGACACCGCCGTCAGAGTGACGCTTTGGCCGGAGCTGTAGCGGTTGGCTTGCGGTGACACACGGACCTCTCCATCGCCGTCGGAGATGATTGTCAGCTAAAATTGTCCTGCGGGCAGTGTCGTGAAGAGCGCGGAAACGGCGGGGTTGGCGTTCGTGATTGTGAAACTCAAAGGATCGCTGGTTCCGCTGGCGGCGTTGCCCCATAGAGCG
>QHPW01000499.1 GCA_003219675.1 Verrucomicrobiota bacterium | reverse complement strand
GTCACCGCAACCAGCATTGCTCCACATTCCATCGGTTCGGCGCAATTGGCCACAAACGCCGCGGCGGACAGCCTGCACGACAGCGGCGGATTGGTTCTGTCGGATCAGTCCAATGCAACAAACCTCTTGAACTCGGGCTATGTGCGCATCGGCCAGGTCACGACGGATGTGGATTACTGGCGGCAGGTCGGGCCGAGTGTGCCCACGCCACGATGGGGTCATTCTGCCGTTTGGACGGGCAGCGAAATGATTGTTTGGGGCGGTCTCCAGTTTGGCATGAGCGGCAACTTGAATACTGGGGCGATCTACAACCCAGTCACCGACACTTGGAACCCAATCGCTACGAAGAATGCACCTACTGCTCGAATGGGCCACACGGCAGTTTGGACCGGCTCGGAAATGATTGTTTGGGGCGGGATTCCGTTCAGCCAAGCCGGTGGCAGATATAATCCAAACACAGATCAGTGGAGCACAACGAGCTGGGCGAATGCGCCAACTGTTTCTGCTGATTACCGCGCCGTGTGGACCGGAACTGAAATGATTGTTTGGGGCGGGCCTAATCTCGGACGACGTTACAATCCTGCGGCTGATTCTTGGCGAAACATATCCCCACTCAACGCGCCGACCAGCCGATCAGCGTACACCGTCGTCTGGACCGGCAGCCGCATGGTCATTTGGGGAGGTATCGACGATGCTGGCCCGACACAGACCGGTGGGATATACGATCCAGCGTCGGATTCATGGAGCACGACGACCACAAATGGGGCGCCAGCTCCGCGCTACTCGCACACGGTTATCAATACCGGAAACGAAATGATCATTTGGGGAGGGCAAGCCATCAATTATTTCAATACGGGGTCGCGATACAATCCTGAAACTGACCGTTGGCTCCCGATTAGTGTGGTGAGGGCCCCCACCGCCAGAAGCGCGCACACAGCGATCTGGACCGGAGCCGAAATGATTATTTGGGGTGGTCGAGTCGGTGGCTCCACTCTCGCAACGGGAGGCCGATATGATCCGGGGCTGGATCGCTGGCTCACCCTCTCCACAAATGGGGCGCCATCTCCTCGCACAGGGCATTCGATGGTTTGGAGCCGAAACGAGGCAATCTGCTGGGGAGGCACGACGCTACCGGGCCAGGACTCCGCTAGAGGAATCGACACTGGAGGACTTTATGATCCAGCGACAGACAGTTGGAAATCGACCGCAGTCAGTCCCGCAGGCCGCATCGGCCACACCGCCGTCTGGACCGGCAGCGAGATGATCATTTGGGGCGGCACCAACATTCACTACAATGACAACACTTCTGTGCTGCGGTCGCTTGGCACGGGCGCTCGCTTCAATCCGGTGACTTCCTCTTGGACAGCGGTTTCGACCAATAACGCTCCGACGCCGCGACAAAATCACACTGCCGTTTGGACCGGAACGGAAATGATTGTCTGTGGAGGTTTCGGCTACACACAGGTTACGAATATTTCCCGGCAGCTAAACCCGACCGTCCTGGGCACAGGCGGACGTTACAACCCGGTGACGGATACGTGGCGGGAGATCGAACCTTTGGGTCCGCTCCAAGGCCGCACAGCTCACACCGCGGTGTGGACCGGCGAAGAAATGATTATCTGGGGGGGTATCTCGACGAATGTGAACTTGATTCCCACGGTGTTCCTCAACAACGGCGCGCGCTATAACGCTTCTCTCGACACCTGGACAACCATTTCCAGTATTGGCGCTCCCGCGGCGCGCACCAATCACGCTGTGGTCTGGACTGGAAAAGAGATGATCATCTGGGGTGGCGTGGGACGGAACACCGATAACAGGTCTGCGTCGTTCAATTCCGGAGCGCGATACACCCCGGCAATGAACAACTGGAAAGATATTTCTACCACGGGCGCTCCCACCGCCATCGGTCTGTTGCCACTCGCAGTCTGGACTGGCCATGAAATGATCATCTGGTTTGGCCGCCCATATCACGACCCTCCCTACGGATTCGGATTCGGAGGTCGGTATCGTCCCGATAAAGATAGTTGGTCCCCAATCTACTGGGACAATGCGCGCGACATCCCCACGGGTGTCTGGACGGGAAATGAAATGATCGTTTGGGACGGACAGTTTGTCGGGCGTTATGATCCGACTTTGGATAGCTGGACACGGCGCACATTGCCCGGAGCACCCGCCGCTCGCACCGGCGCGACCGCAGTTTGGACCGGCAACAGCATGTTGCTGTTCGGTGGCAGCCAGTCGGTGAATTTTGCTCCGGTTTATCCGGGTGACGTTTACGCATACTCCCTCACCCGGCCCATGTATCTCTATCAAAAGCCATGAAGAGCGAGTTCAACAGAGTGATTCGCTGCAGGCTTCGGGCCGACACGGATGGCACGCGCCCGCGACGCCCGATCCGAAGGGCGGTGCTGCCAGTCTCCGATTGGCGCGCCGACACAATCGAACCCGTCCAGATTAACGTCGTGTCGTCCAGCGTGAGTCTGACGCTGCCACCAGTTCGGATTCCACATCGAATCGCGCGGCGACGCCGGGTGGTTCGACCGAATTTACTATGCCTGTTCTTTGCGCTGTTGCCGCTTGGGTTGCAGGCGTCGGGCTCGGCGTCCAACTCTTTTGCCGCGCTGGCCGCCGACCGAACCGCGGTCGAGCGCGTCTATTACAACCACCGCCTCGGCACGAAACTGCCCTTTGATCAGGCGTTGCCTGCTGCCGAAATTGAAAGACTGGTGAAGGCCGATCTTCACAAAGAAGCGATTCTCGCCGGGGTTTATCACGTGGAGATCCTGAATCCGCAGGTCGAAGCCGAAGTTCATCGTATCAACTCGGAAACCCGCGCGCCGGAGACCCTGGCGGAAATCAAAGCCGCGCTGGGCAACGATCCGGCCCGTTTCGCCCGCGCGGTCGCGAAACCGATTGTCGTGGACCGCGAGCTGCGTCAGCGCTTCGGGAACGACGACCGCCTCCACGTCCTCCCGCGCGAGCAGGCGGAAACGGTTCGCCGAAACCTTCTGGCGGCCCGACAACCGGGTAATTCGCCAACCACCTTTCTGCAGACGCTCGAGGAAACCAAAGTGGGAACCGTGCGGGAAGTCACCTGGCAACTCGGCGCGCGACCGGAGGCAACACCCGCCCCCGCTCCGGTCGCGTCGCCGATGCCGCTCAAGGCGCGCAGCGGAAGATACTCGCTCGACGCCACGGCACAGTTCGCGCAGCCGCTTTCTCCGGTCGAACGACCCACCGAGCCGCCGGTCAAATCCTACCTGGAAGACCTGTCGCTCGAACTGCGAAACATCCTGCGCGCTCAGCTCCAGGAGCCCGGCGACGTGAGCGCGGTGATTGAGACCCCCGGCAGCTTTCTGATTTTTGTGACCACGGCCAGGACCCCGGAACTGTTGAGCGCCGCCACGGTCTCGATCCCGAAACGCAGTTTTGAGCAATGGCTGGGCGAACAGAAGGAGTGAGACCCCATGAAGAGCCTTTCACTTCCCCTTCGACTCAACTGCCTGCTTTTTGCCTCACTGCTGACCGAACCTTCACGAGCCGGCGGCAACGACTCGCAGCAGACCGGTACGCTCGACGCGGGCGGGGCAAGGGCTTCGAGCGCCAATTATTCGCAAACCGCCAGCGTCGGCGTTTTAGGCAGTCGGGCTTCAAACGCCGGCTCCAACCTGATCTCGAAGCCCGGCTTCATCGGCCAGCTTTATGAAGTCGCCAGCCTCAAACTTTCGGCATCGCCGGCAACGCTGGACGAGGGCGGCACGAGCCAGGTCCGGACCACGGCGACGCTGGACGACGCGACGCTGCTCCACTTGTCGGGCGGCGAGGTCAAATGGCGCGTGCTTCTCGGTCCGGTGGAGGCCATCGACACCCATGGTGTGGTGAAGTTCCGCAATGTTTATCAGGATTCGTTTGCTTCGATTGAAGCCGGGTATCAAGGCAGGTCCGACGGCGTTCGGTTCCTGATCCGCAACGTCGGCGACGATGATTCGGGAATTTATGCTCACGACAACATTCCGGACCTCTGGCAGGTGCAGAACTTCGGAGAAAACAACCCGCGGGGAATTGCCAGTGCCGACCCGGATGGCGATGGGCAGAACAATTTTTTTGAATACGCCGCGGGGCTTTCCCCGACGAATGCAGCGTCGCGTTTTACTCTGGAAATTGCAGACCTGCCCGAGTCGGCCCATCAAAAGGCCCTGCTCTTGAGTCCGCGATTGGAGGGCCGCGGGTACTTCCTCGAATCCAGCACCGATCCAGGCGCCGGCTTCGCGCCTTTGACCAACGCGGAACAGGTCGATTTCGGAACCATTCGCCTGGTTCTCGATCCCGACGCGAGCATGCCGCACAAGTTTTATCGCGTGAAGATTTCGCTGCCATAGCCAGGGAGTGCGTGAAGGCCGCGACAGGCAACCCCGTATTGTTCGGCGACACAACGCGGCCTTCACGCCGATTTCTCCATCATTGAATGTCTCGAACGCGAAGGACCGGTCCTCATTCAATTCTGAGCCAGACCGTCTTCAAATACGCCGGTTCCGCGCGCGTGATCGGAAAATCCGGCGGCTGCGGCGCAAAATGTTGCTGAACGATTTTGCGGCGCGCGCACCCAACCGCGGCGGCAACCTGATCCAGAAATTTCTCCGGTAACAGTTTCGCCGCGTTGGTGGAGGCAAACAAAACGCCGGCGCGCTTCAGCACGGGTAAAGCGGAGGTCACCAGTTTGCCGTAATCCTTCTCCGCTTGAAACGCGCCACGCTCCTTTGATTTCGAGAATGTCGGCGGATCAAGCACGATGACGTCAAATGCGCGCTTCTTCTTCGCCAACCGGCGCAGCCAGTCGAAGACATCGCCAAAAATGAAGTCGTGTGCCCCCGGATCAACTCCATTAAGCGCGAAATTCCGCCTGCCCCATTCGAGATATTTTCTGGAGAGATCAAGGCTGGTTGCGCGCGCGCCCGCCTTGGCCGCACAAGCAGAGAAGCCGCAGGTATAGGCGAAGGCGTTCAGGATTTCGGGTTTCGGATTTCGGGTTTCGGGTTTGAAAAGAGCGAAATCGGCCGCGATGTGACCCGTCAGAAACCGCCGCCGATTGTCCCGCTGATCCAGAAACAAGCCGACCGAGTAACCTTCGTTGAAACTCAGGGCGAACCGCAGCCCGTTTTCACGAACGATCCATTCGCGCGGAGCAGCATCGCCGAACACCTTCTGCGGCGAAACTTGAGCCAGGTCTGTCTTTCGGCTTTGTCGAGCGAGCGTTTTGTGATATGCGCCTCGCAGCGAGAATCCTTTCAACCAGACCGTCAGGGCCTCGCGTTGCTTGTCGGTCAACGGCTGTTCGGACTGCGACAACAGAAAATCGCCGAGCCGGTCCACATACCAGCCCGGCCAGCCGTCCGCCGCGCCATGCACCAGCCGAAAAGCATCCGTCTCCCGAGGATCGATCAAGGCCGGCCGCAACCCGAGCCGCGCGTCGGCAGAGAAATCCACCGGCGCGGTGAAGGTCATTTCCTTGCCCGTTAACGGATGGTTCAAAGTCAGCTCCTGTGCGTGCAGATGGACGCGCCCCGCGGGTGTCCCGCCGTAACGTGTGTCGCCGAGAATGGGAAAACCGTTTGCGGACGCGTGAACGCGGATTTGATGGGTCTTGCCGGTGATGGGTTGCGCTTCGAGCAGGGTCCTGCCTGCTTCCGAACCGGCAACACGAAAACGCGTCTCTGCGCGTTCACTCCCCGTGTGCGGCGGACGGGCACAGTATCTCTCGCCGACTCGGACAACCGCTGATTCGACGACGAGCTCTTTCCGTTGAACCGCACGGTCGGTCAACAGCAGATATTTTTTTCGCACCGTATGCCGGGCGAACTGTTCTGTCAGCGGGCCGTTCGCCCGTTCGGTCCTGGAAAAAACGAGCACGCCGGAAGTTTCCTTGTCAAGCCGGTGAATGATGGCCAATTGCGCCCAGCGCGGTTCGCGATGTCGCAGCCAGTCGTAAATTCCTTCAGCTGCGAAGGGCGATGCTGCGTGCGTGTTCATTCCCGCCGGCTTGTTCACCACGAGCAGGTGATGGTCTTCGAAAACAATGCACGGCACGCTCACCAGAAATGCCACGCCCCTTTCCAGACGATCCAAACGCCGAGCAGAAAATTCGTGACGGCGTGCGCGCTGATCGCGTCGCCCAGGCGTTTCTTCCGGCAGACCAGGCCTTGATAGGCAAATCCGCACAGGATGCCCGCGAGCCATTCCTGATGCGCGAGCCCGAAAACCACCGCCGTCGCCAGAAACGGCGTCCAACTGAACTGCCCCAGCGGCACTGATTGGAAATCCGGCTTCGCGATATAACGGTAAAGGAAGGAACGATAGAAAATTTCTTCCAATGGCGGCACCACGATCGAAGAGCCAAGGATGCGCACCGCGACGAACATCCACGCCAGGGCCGAATCCCGGCCAAAAGCCGAATGAGGATCCCAGTTGGCGCTGGTTTTGCCCAGCTTGGGGTAAAAGCCATCCAACCCGACCCAAATCGCAAAAACCGCGACGCCCGCAACGACCGCCTCCCAACTGCAACTCCATTTCATCTCCACGACCCATGGGCGCACCGTCCAGATCAGCCAGGCGCCAATCCCGGTCTTCGCCAGATAGAACCAGAAGCGCCCCGCGTCGCCGAATTGTCCCTGGCAAAACGTCAAGGCAACGAAAACGGCGAACGGCACGACGCGCACCAGCAAAGGCGAGGCTTCCAGTTGCCTGAAATGCGGTTCATGGAACGGGTTCATGCCCGGCGGGTCACCCGAAAATTCCTACGCTCAAAGGCGCGGCAGCCGAAGCTCGTTCGTGTCCCCTTTACGTTCGACCGTGACGGACTGGCGTTCGATCCTCAGCACGCGCGCCCCGCGAATTTCATCGCCGATAAACAACATCTCGCCGTTGATGAGCGCAGCCGGTTTGTCCTCGCGAAAGATGATGCTCTGCAACTTCAAATCGGCAAAGGGAGACGGCGGCGGCGCCGGAACGACGAGGTTCGTCGGTGACATCAAGGCCGCCGCATTGGACGCCGGCAATGAGACCGCCAGGTGGGTTGACGCCGGTTGCGCCGCCGCTTCCGACTGGGGAAGCGCGACCGGATTCGTGCGAACGACGATATTGGTGCTGACCGTGATCGTTTGCTTTCGCTGAGCCGGTCCGGCGGGCACCTTTGATTTTGCCGCCGACTCACGGGTCGAGTCCTCAGCGACGGTGCCGACCCGAGGGGATTCGGCGCTGCTTCGCCACCATCTGGAAAAGAACCAGCCCGCCCCGGCGAGCGACGCCAACACCAACAAGCCGACGACGGTCCGTAAGAGCCAGTTCGGCCGCGCCGCATAATCCGCCGGCTGCAGCGGCACCTCTGGCTGGCCGCTGAAAGGATTTTGCTGCTGGGCCTGTCTGGCCCGTTTCAACGCGTCGTTGATCAAGCTCATACGTTTATTTTGCCTTCCAGCTCGCGGACAGCGCGTCCGACCATGCGATAGTCAATGCCGTCTCGTTGCTCGACGTATCCGGCGAGGAGGCATTTGTCGCAAACGGCGTTGATCAGGCGCGGGATGCCACGGGTGTAATTGTAGATCCGCCACAACGCGCCGGCGGTAAAAAAGAAAGTGCCCGTCGCGCCCGACACCACCAGGCGATGCCGCATGTAGGGCCACAGCTCCGCCCGTGTCAGCGCCGGCAGATGATAGCGCACCGTGATGCGCTGTCGCAACTGGCGCAGCCCCGGATGGTCCAGCCGGTCGCGCAACTCAGGCTGACCCATCAGGACGATCTGCAACAGCTTGCGGTCCTCGGTCTCCAGGTTCGACAACAACCGGATCTGTTCGAGCTGGTCGTTGCTCAGATTCTGCGCCTCGTCGATGATCAACACGGAATCGCGACCCATGGCCGCCTGTTCAATCAGGAATTCGTTCAGCATCGCGCGCGTCTCCAGCACACCCAGTCCCCCCACTTCGATCCCGAATTCTATGGCAACGGCTTTCACCAGCAGATCGGGATCGGGCGGCGGATTGAAGATGAGCGCGCTGGCCCAGGAATCCCCCAGCGCTTCGAGCATGGCCCGGCACACCGTGGTTTTGCCCGCGCCGATCTCTCCGGTCAGCTGCACGAAACCCTTGCGCTCGCGAATGCCGTAAACCAGATGATTGAAGGCCTCGCGATGCTTCGCGCTGAAAAACAGAAACCGCGGATTCGGCGTCAGATCGAAGGGCGGTTCCTTCAGGCCGTAATATGCCAGATACACGCCGATTGTTTAACGAAGAACGCCCGGCCAGAAAAGGAAAACGTTGGTAACAGGTCTCTTTCCATGAACCAGGTGGGGCGAGACTCCGTCGAGCCCTAACTGATTCCTGTGGCTGGGAGATCAGGGCTCGACGGAGTCTCGCCCCACCGTTCATGGTCCAAATGCGCGATTCGAGGACCGTGGAGGCTTCCCATAAACCGCAAGGTAGGGCGGGCTGTCCCCAGCCCGCCGGGTCGCGGCGCGGTGAGGACACCGCGCCCTACCGTTTTTCGGAGGTTCATGGTCCCAATGCGCTACCTGAACAGAATGTCACGCGCCGCTTCCAGCAGCGCATTCATTTCCGCGTCGCTTCCGATGGTGATGCGCAAATAATCTTTCGTTTCGGCGTGATTGAACCAGCGCACAAGAATTTTCCGGTCACGCAGCTTGCCCAGCCATTCCTTGGCAGAAAAAACCGGCGGTCCAACGAAAAGAAAATTGGCCTGGCTCGGAAGCGCGCGAAATCCCAGCATCGTCAGCTCCCGAGCCACCCGCTCGCGCGTCTCGATGATGCGCAGAAAACTTTTGCGGTAATAAGCCAGCTCATCGAGCGTTGCGCGCGCCGCCACCTGGCCGAGGCCGTTGACGTTGTAACTGTCCCGGACTTTATCGAGCGCCGCGATGAGTTCGGGATGACCGACAAAATAACCGACGCGCTGGAAACAGAGCGAGAAAGCCTTTGAGAACGTCCGCGAGACGACGACGTGCGGATATTTCAGCGCGAGCCTCATCGCGTTCTCGTTGGCAAAGTCCACGTAGGCTTCGTCCAGGATCACGACGCCCTTCTGCGCGCGGCAGAGCCTTTCGAGTTCGGCGCTCGAATAACCGCGTCCGCTCGGCGCGTTCGGGGTGGTGATGAACGTGAGCGCCGCACGAAAATTCCAACGACCGTCGCGGTGCAGCTCTTTGACCGTTGGCATGGAGAAATCCCGCTTGAGCGGGACAGGATTTCTACGCGCGCAGTGGATATCAGCGAGCACCGGGTAGAGCGAGTAGCTGGGCGTGAAATACTGAACAACGTGGGTAGGGCCATCGCGCTGCGATGGCCGGACGGCGCGGCGCGCCGTCCCTACCGGCTCCACAAACGCCCGCGTCGCCAGCGCCAGCAATTCATCGGACCCGTTGCCGACCATGATG
>QHPW01000498.1 GCA_003219675.1 Verrucomicrobiota bacterium | reverse complement strand
ACCAGTTTATCCGTCGAATTGGGGACGTCCGTCACCGTTGGCGTCACGCAGGCTCCATCGAGCACCATGCCCACCGTGCCGGATCCCAGGTCTGCGACCACCGCGCCGACCGCGTCGCCAAACGGCCGTTGGGCGGTTGACGAGTTGGCCACTTCGCCGGAGTTCCAGCTCCCGTTCAGGAGGCCCAGTTTGACCTGGATGGGGCCCGGGCCGCTTTGCTGATTCCGGTTTTGCCACAGCGACACGTTGCCGCCGGTGGTCGTCTGGGGTTGGACGGTGGCGATGTAAGGCATGGGATAGACCGAGAACTTCACCCAGGGCCGGACCTGGCCGGAGTAGGTGTTGTAGGCCGTGATTGGCGAAATCAGATTGCCGCCATTCGCCACCACGGAGGGAAAACCTCCGGCCGTGTCGTCAACCAGCACCTGGGTTCCAGTGTTTCTGTCAATGGAGAAGAATTCCATGTTGACGCCGCCCCCGCCTTCCCAGAACAGGATGCGGAAGGGATAAATTCCGTCCTCAGGCACGATGACGTTGAACGCTGCGTTCGGGTTGTTGGCGGGACTTCCGTTCTGGCCTCCGGGACCGTCGCGGAAACCGAGCAGAGTGCCCAGCGTGTCTCGGGGATTCGGAGCGGAACTACAGGTCCACCCGTCATCCACGTTGAGGCCGAAGAGATAAGCCCCCGCCTTCAGATTGAGGTAGGTGGTGAATTCATTGACGGAATTGTCGAGACCGAAGTTGGATGTTCCCGCGCCGGGCAAGCCGGGAACCTGCGTGTCCGCATTAAAGATGCCGCCGTTCGCGGCGGGACCGCCGACAGCTTGCGAGTGGTTGAAGTTGAGAACATCAGTAATGTCAAAACTGCCATCTGGATTGGGTGGTGGATTGCCTCCGGTCAAAACCAGGTTGGGATAGGGCTGATTGTTCGCCGGGTTGATGTAACCGTCCGCCAGTTCGATTTCAGGCCCGGGCATATTGTTACCGGTGTGGCGGCCGCCATTGCCCTGGTTCGCATCGCCGGAGCGATCAATCTGCACGGCTTTCCTGACGTGGAAGCCGGTGCCGCCGACGTCGGTGATCTGCACTTTGTTGGCGGCGGGAATCGGCCAGAGGTATCTCGGCACGGTAAAGATCCAGGTGTTCGTGACCGTCACCGTGTTTCCCTGCTCCGTGAAGCTATAGACCAGCGCGTTCGTGTTGTTGCCTGAAAAAAGCAGGTTCGAAATCGAGCTGGCCCTGCGGATGGTTGTGACGTTGTTCGTCTTGTTCGCCGTGATGGTCTGGCTCGCTCCGTTGATGGTCAAAGCGGCGGAACCCGCGTTGAGCGGGGTGGTGCCGTCTGTGATTTCGACCACCAGATCCTGGTCGGCAAACGCATACGCGTAGTTGACCGTCGGCAGCGCTTTCGAGACGTAGGGACGGGTCGCAAGGCTTTCGCGATATGCCTTGATGGGGGTGAACCCCGTGGGGTCATTGATCAGCGTCTTGGTTCCAGTAGCGAGATCCACCACGAAGAACTCGACCCCGGCATTGGCGCCCGTTGACTCCCAGTACATCAGGCGGAACGGATACAAACCATCAGCGGCCACGAGAAAGTCAGCGTACGTGTCTGCCATGCCTCGGTCGCCGGCGGTACCGAGCTGCACCCCTGTCACCTCTCCAGGCGCGCGTCCCGCCGAAAGTCTGAAGCCATCGTCGCTATTCACTCCGAACCGGTATGCGCCTGCCTTCAAATCCAGGATGGTCTCGAAAGACGCGACATAGTAGTCACTCGGAAACGCTCTGTTTCCCGGGATTCCAGGCACCGTGTCGTCGGCAAAAGGAGGGACGCTGGTGGTCGTGAAATTTCCTCCGGCACCGCCGAGAGCCGCCTGATCATGCAGGTTGATGACACTGGGCATCACGAAGAAGCCATCAGCCCCCATCGGGTCCACCGTGGTACCATCGGCGTGCGTCCACTGCGGGCTGATCGTGTTTGCATAAGGCTGGGTTGTCGCGGGATCGATGTAGCCGTCGGCGATCTGGCGTTCGGCGTTGGGGACGAGTCCAGTGGCAGGATTTCGAGCCGCCCCGATCTGATGGACCTTCGCCTTGAAGCCGGGCTTGGAGGTATCGACGGACGCGAGCGCGTAAGCAGGAGGAATAGTCGGATAGTTGCCGACCGTAAAGGTCCACACGTTGGTGTAAGATTTTCCACCCGAGTCGGCAAAAATCAGCCTGTTTGTATGGGTTGTGTTTGCAACGAGGATCGGTGCCTGGGCGCTGACCGTTGTGATGTTCGCGGACTTGGTGATGTTGGTGGCCAGCAGTACTCCGTCGAGGGCGAAGGTAAGGGTATTGGTATCGACTGAGGTGGATCCATCAAGCAGGTCCACGTACATGTAAGGGGCGGGCGGGACCGGGCCTGCGTTTCCACGAGGATCGACATAGGCGGTGAGGGAGGGAGTGACGTTGAGAATGGAAGGCGGGTTGCCTACCAGCTCGCGATAGGATCGGATCGAGTTGGGCCCCTGGTTGGTATCGTTTATCAGGTATCGATTGCCGGAGGTTGTGCCGGGAGCAAAAGTATAGAGTTCCACGCCCGAGTTGGCGCCTGTGTTTTCCCACCACAACAAGCGGAAGGGATACAATCCCGCCTGCGTCACGGTGATGTTGGCCTCGGTGTTCGCAAACCCGCGGGTCCCATCGAGGATAATGAGTTGGAGCGCTTGGATGCGGGGATTGACGCCACTGCCGATGGTCAACTTGAACCCGTCGTCGCTGTTCACGCCGAAGCGTACTGTCCCCGCCGGCAGTTGCAGGAAGCCGGTGAATTCCACGGCGAAATAATCGCCGCTGCCCGTGGCACCGGGAATGCCGGGCTCCGCTTCATCGGGAATATTCATGGGGGGCGTGGCCGGGGTGAGGCCGGTGAAGAAATTGCCGCCGGCGGCGTCGGGGTTGCTGGGAATCTGCTCATGCATGTTGATGTACCGGTCAATATCGTAAGTAAAGGAGCCATCGACCGGATTGGGCGTCGCGTTGTTCATGGGCAACCCGGTGGTGGGGTCAAGAACCTTTCCCGAAATCAGGGCTTCCGCGGGGGCCGCCGCTGTCTGTGGCGTGCTGGAGGTTCCTTGCACGATCCGCATTTTGAATCCAGGCACGTTGGTATTCACCGATCCGGGGGGAGCGGCCAGCGACGGAGGAATGGTTTGGGCGGACGCCAGTTGCAGGCCGGCAAGGACCGCCAGGCCCGCGAGCATGGATTTCAGGGTGATCGCATGTTTCATATCTCGATTTTGGATTGAGTGGTGTCTGGAGTTTGGCCCCGTGCCTGCGGCACACCGAAACTCTTGTAGCAGCGCGATGTTCAGTTATCTGAAATTGCGATTATTTGAAACACTTTTTGTGAAAAGTGGCAACAACAATTGTGCTCGCCCAGCTCAAAGCGCCACTGCGCGATTTTCGCAGCGTGCTTGAAGCGAAAACCCACTCCTTGCTCGACCGCGCCGGCGTTCGGCTGCTACGTTCGGATGTGAAATGAAGAAACACAGTGGGCGCAAACGGACGACAAATCCCCGCAAGAGTTCCGACCCC
>QHPW01000497.1 GCA_003219675.1 Verrucomicrobiota bacterium | reverse complement strand
ATTCCTGCGGCTTGTATTTCTTGAGTTCTTTGTAAGGACCGGCGACGAGGTAATCGCGACATTGAAGCTGCGGTTTGCGGATGAAAATGCCGCTGTCGGCGTTCACGGCAGCGCGGAATTCCAACTTCAGATGGAAATCCTTGGGAAACTCTCGCGTCGTCCACAACACCTGCATCAGCCGGGGTTCTCTGGGATTCACCACGAGAATGCCGGCTTTGGCCGTGTAACGGCCGTCGCTGCTCGCGGTTTTGCCGTCGAAATGGTTCGTCTTGTAACCCCAGCCGGTGAGGTCTTTGCCGTTGAACAGACTGATGTAACCCGGTTCGGGCTGGAAATCATCGGCGCCCAGGGCCACTCGCGACGGCGCGACTGCCAGGAAGCCAACCAGTGACAGCAAAACAGCGCGGTTCATAGAGCCGGATTGTTAAGGCGGAAGAGGAATCGTGCAAACGAATTTTGAAGCTTGGCAGGTCCCGGCAAAGCGGCGAGTCTCATGTCTGGCATGATGATTGATTCGTCAGTCGGAGTAGTAGCTTTGATCCAACGCAGGCTGATAGATTTTCCCCGTTGGGGCAAATTGGGGAACGCGTCCGCCCCGGGCGCGGCCGACGACGCCCTCGTCGTCGGCACACGCGCTCGCGAGACCGTACGACGTCGCACCTTCGAGCGCGCAACGTTTGCCGCGAGGGCGCGGCAAACAACAGCCGGGGCAGCTGTGCTCCCCGAACCTCGGCGCTCACAGAGCGCCGCTACAACCGAATCCTAATCCGAAAGCCCCATCGGGCTGGCCATAACATTTCGCCTCCAGAATTCCAGCGCGCTCAATGCAGCAACTCCACACAAAACAGGTCGCCCGTGCTCTTAATGCCGTCGCGCAGATAAAGCCTGCCGTCGGCGCAGGCGGGATTGCACCGGTTCATGGCACAGACCTGCGCAAGCCAGGCTTGCCGCTACTTCGGAAAATCCCGGTGATACCGTTTCAGCAATGCCTCGGCATCGTTTGGTATCAAGTAAACCTTCCCGTGAAGCTTCTTGGTCTCGCCCGGCTTCAGTCCGCCCACGCGTGGATCGTTGTGCAGGCAGACAATTACGCCTTGAAACAGTTCCTGAGTCTGGTCCCAGGCCATGGCCAGCAAATAATTACTGTCTGCAGAAAAACAGCCGATAAGACCGTTGACAGGTTTATCGAGGCCGATGGGGCGCGGGTTCACGTCCTCGAGATTGATTCCTCGAGGAACGTAAACCTGACCGCCGTGGTAAACCGCTTCTTCGGTTCGACGCGTTTTGTCGAGCGTGGTCAATCCGCGCTCTGTGAAGATAAAACTTTTGTCGATGTAGTTGGACTGATTACGTCCGGTAAAGCGGTCCACCCTCATGCACGGCTGGAACCATTGCAGGTCCACAAACTTATCGCTGCGGTTCTTCAGTGTGAGTCGAAAATCTATGTCATCCCTGCCGACGCGAATGTCGTGCAGAACTTCAATCTCCGGCTCCACGAGTGTCCGAAGCTGGAGGCGCCTGCCTTTCCCGGCGGCGGAAAGCAATTCTGTTTTGTGCGGAATGGTGGTCTGGCGCCAATCGCGATGCGTCGAGCCGCTGCGGCAAAAGGCTTCGAGATACCAGACGTCCACCTTGCCGCCTGGAATGTCGAAACCGGAAATCGTCAGCATGTCGTTGGTCCAGGCGATGGTCAGGCCACCCGTCGGTCCAGCCGCGATGGCAGGAAGGCCGGCCAGTAGAACGCAAATGAAGAAGAGCAAGTCTCCCAACTGGCGATACCTGCCCCGGTGGGGCGAGTGCCCTCGCGAGCCGTGTTTGGGTTCGAGGGAAACGATTTCGCTCCGCGTGCGAGCCGAGTCATAGAATGAACGAGACATTTTCACTTTTCCTGTTCGCCGCCGGCATTGTTGAGGGCTCGCGAGGACCCTCGCCCCGCGTCAATTAACTTTCGCTGGCCCAGGCGGGCGGATTCTTGAGACGAAACAAGGTTTCACCGGCTTTTGGCACTAACAATACGCCCTCGTCCTCGCGGTTCGCGAAGTCCTCGACGCGGATGCTGTTCGGGTCGCGATAGCCGAGATTGATCTGCCTGCATCTCTCCGGAGGAATCTGCGTGGCGAGTGTAACACCCGCGCGCGGCTGTTCCACTCCGTTTTCAAACCTGCCCAGGCCGTAAACATGCGCGCAGTGTGCCAGCACGCCCCACGGTTGATGTTTGAATTTGTCCCACTGCTTGAGGAAATAGTCGCGGCAATGGTAACCGACCGCCTCGATCACCTTGCCATGCGCGACGCAGACCTCGGAAATATGCGGCGCGTAAATGATCAGTTCGCCGCCGTCGGCCAGCACTGGCTCGAGTTTGTACATGGCTTTACCGCCGGTCCAAAGCTCGTCATACATCCTTGGCGCACAGGAGAGGATCACATCGAACGGTTTCTCCTTGTACACGATGTGACGTTGCCGCGACAAATCGCTCGCGCCGTCCCACGCACTTTCCGGCGTGCCGGCGAACAACCCGGCCAATCCCTTCCCTTCCACCACCATGCAGAAGCACAGCTTGGGCACTTCGACCATCGAACCGGTGCGGTCCACAATCCGGCGAACGGGGGTCCATTTGTTGCCGATGACTTTCGGCGTCGTGATGACCGCGCCCAACCAGTGGAAGAAATTCAGAATTTCCGGCCCGGCGACGCCCGGAAACAGATACTTGTTGCCACCCGAGAACCCGACGACCTCGTGCGGAAAAACCGGACCGATGATGATAATCTGGTCGTAATCGAACACCATCCGGTTCACGTCCACCGGCACGTCCATCGCGAACAGGCCGTTGGACAGTTTGCTGATTTCACCTGCCGGGATGACGCCAACGCGTCTGAGCGCGGACGGGTTGTTCCAGGCGTGGTTGAAAAAACGGACGCGACGATACGTTCCTGTTCGTTCCGACTCGGAAATTTCCAACCGCCGGCGAATGGCCGCCTCGCTCATCGTCTGGTGGGTACCGAGCGCGATCAGGATATCGAACGCCTTGGTCGTTTCGCCAAGCTGCCGATAAAGCATCTGAAACAGCAGCCCTACCGGCGCGGTGCGCGTGGCATCCGGAACGATGACCAGAACTTTCTTGTCGCGGTAGTTTTTTGCCGGGCAGGCTTGAGCCAGCACTTCGGCGACTTGTTCGTGGTTGAGCGTGCTGTCTGCGGAAGCGGTTTTAGAGATGAGCGACACGGAGGCGTTAAATCGTTGAATCGTTAAAAGGGCTATATGGGATTAAATCGTGCGGCAAAGAAATCCGCCGTCCACGCGAATGTCTGCGCCGGTGACGAAACCGCTGGCCTTCGGACTGGCCAGATAAATGGCCGCGCCGATCAACTCGTGCGGTTCGCCGAACCGGCCCATCGGCGTGTGGCCCATGATCGCCCGGGTCCGCTCGGTCGGCGTACCGTCCGGATTGAACAAGACCCGCCGATTCTGTTCCGCCGGGAAGAAACCGGGAGTGATGGAGTTGACGCGGACGCCTTTGGTCGCCCAGTCGCACGCCAGGAACTGCGTCAGGCTGAGCACCGCCGCTTTGGCGGCGGAATACGACACCACACGCGAGAGCGGAATGTGCGCGGAGACGCTGGCGATGTTGATAATGCTGCCTTGGCCGCGTTTGACCATCGCCGCGCCGAATTCCTGGCAGGGCAACAACACGCCGCCGACCAGGTTCAGATCAAAGTTGGCCCGCCAGTCCTCCAAGGCGACTTGTTCGAAGCGGCGGTCCGGTCCCAGGGTTACCTTGGGATCATTTCCGCCCGCGGCATTCACCAGAATCGTGGCTGCGCCGACCGACTTCTCAATTTGTAGATGGGCGGCCCGCAAACTCTCTTGCGACATCGCGTCGGCGGAAAAAAAGGCGGCCTGACCGCCTGCTTGCTTGATGCTCTTCACGGTCGCTTCACCGCGCTCCGCGTTGCGGCCCACAACCGCGACGCGCGCACCGGCTTGCGCCAACCCTCCGGCAATGGCTCCACCCAGCGCGCCGGACGCTCCGATCACGACGGCAACCTC
>QHPW01000496.1 GCA_003219675.1 Verrucomicrobiota bacterium | reverse complement strand
AGGGCGATCGAGGTCGTGAGCGCCGGCAGCCACCAGTGCCGCCGCAGGTAACGCACAAAACGCGAGCGTCCGCCCGCGCCTGCCGGGCCGGGTTGCGGATAAGGATAGACCGGGTAGTTGGGATATGGCCGTGGTAGAGTTTTGGTTTCCATTAGAAGTTGAATGCCCGGCTTGGGACGAAAATCAGATCGCCCGGCTCGAGATTGATGTCGGTTTCAGTTTTGCCCTTTTCGAAGATAGCGGACACATCGACCACCAGGGGCGTTTTTGGCGAATCCCCTGAGCCACCCTGCCGCGTGATCCGCACCCGCTTTTTATCCGCGAAATCGGCGAATCCACCGGCCTTGAGAATGGCCTTGCTCAAGGTGAGAATTTCGTCACTGGGAATATCCACCGCCCCCGCAGTCCGGACCTGTCCCACGACATAAACGCTCCCGCGCTTCTTATTGAGCTGGTCCACGGCCAGGATGACGGTGGCCTGGTAATAGAGATCCTTTTCCAGCGCGAGCTTGACCTCCTGCGCCAATTGCTTGCAGGTTTTGTCAACCGCCTTCACGCGCCCGAGATAGGGCACCTCCAGCTCGCCGGAATCCGTCACCACCAGCGCTTTGACTTCATCTTTGTCCTCGATCACACGATAGCTGACGCGGTCCCCCATGGCGAGGTGGTACTGATCGTCGAGCGTTTTGAGGTTTGTGACGCGCGCAACCTCGATGACGGCGTTGGCGGCGGGCGGAGGGGTGTCGGCCGCCGGGAGGAATCCGCTAAACGCGCAGGAGCCGGCCAGGAGAGCGAATGCCACGGTTGGAATGCCTGGAAGCGGCAGAGATGGACCCCATAGTCGGGCCGTCCGAATGAAGCGGTCTGGTTGTTTTGGTTTCATAGTCAATTCAGGAGATGCTGCCGAAGTCGAGCCGGCTCGGCAGCGGGTTGAGTCATCACGTCGGCTCAACGTGTGTTTCATGCGTAGCGCAGATTGGTAATCTGCTGTGTCGCCGATTGGCAATCGGCAGAGTATCTAAAAAGTTCCCGAGTGATCACGTTGCCGACGGCCCGCAGAACACCGTTCTGCGACACAGCAGATTACCAATCTGCGCCACGCTGCTCGCCGACGCACCTTCCGTTCCGGGCGGCAGGATGCCGCCCTCTACGTCAGGCCGGAGGCCTGACGCTACAAACGGGGTGGTGACCGTTCCTCTCTAAAACCGATAATTCAAATCCAACCGCAGGGAATTCTGTCGGTAATTCTGCGAATTCCCGCCCGAACCCTTCCAGACGAACCGGTACGACAGTGCGGCGGTGAGTTTCTGCATGATCTGCCGGGAGAGGGCAATCTCGGTCCCGTAACGCTCGTAGCTTTCCCCTAAAAAAATCGCGAACGAATTCGCGGTGGCGTACGAATACGGCGCCTGGGTGCCGTTCTCGTAGAAGAAGCTGGTGACCACCGGCGTGTGGTGGATCACGTTCCAGCGGATGCCCCAACGCGCATCGTAGTAGTCTTCGGAGTTCGAATAAATCCCCGGCCTCACTTCCCGTCCGCCACTCAGCTCATGGGTGATGTGCTCGTTGAGTGTGTGCGCCAGGGTCGCGCCAAAATAATAAGTCGATACTTTCGGCGGCGATTCGTTCACACCCAGCGGATCGAAATGGTAATTCACGTAGCCGCCGCGCAGCGTCAGGTTCAGGTGCTCGTTCGGCCGGAATTTGAGGAACGCGCCCGCGCTGTAGCCGAAGCTGTTTTCGAGGAGAGGCCGGTCGTAACGGTTCAAGGTTGCCGTGGCCTCCGGGCCGAACGATACCATGTCGCTGGCCCGCAACGCCGCCTTGAGCGTGAAGAGTTCCGTTGCGCGGTCCAGGTAATCGAAGTCGCTCACACCGGAGATGAAATTGAGGTGGCCGTAACCGGCGGTAAGGACCAGTTTGTTGAGGTCCCAGACGGCGTCCATACCGGCTGTGTTTTGGAGGCCGCCGTATCTCGCGGTGCCGCTGACGGCCCCGACATTGAACGGATCGAGGCTGTAAGCGAAACGGTCATAAACCGTGAGCCGGACGTCCTTGACGAAGAGATCAAAGGCCAGCTCGGAGCCCGGCTCCACCAGGAAGTAATCCAGTTCATTATGGAATACGTATTTGCGGTAGCCCAGGCCAATCGAGGCGCTCAGGGCGTTTGCCTCCGTTACCGGCCAGAACAGGTGAGTGCTCGCCCTCGGTTCCAGAACGACATCTCCCTCGGCATCGGTCTGCGCATAGCGGACGTTGTCAGTCAGTTCGACCCCCAGGGCAGCCCCGAAGGAGAACCGGACCGGGCCGGCCTGCAGATTGTACGCCTCGCGTTCGATGGCTTGTTTGCGGGCCGCGGCCGCCTTCTCGCCGGCCAGTGATTCGCGCAAGGCTTCCTGAGCAACGCCCGCGGTTGCGCCCAGGCAAAGAGACACGATCATCGAGGAGGCAGCGCGACAGGGTGTTGCACGCCGCATCCCTTGAGCGGGAGGAGCACGGAGCAAAGGGCAAAGAGCAGGGAGCAAGGAGCGAAAAGATTCAAGTTCACTTGTCGGCCGGCTTGAGAACCAGGACCTTTACATGCCGGTCAGCGAAATCGATCCAATAATGGATGGCCCAACCCGAAAAAATGCAAATCTCCACACGCCGCCCCACAACATCCTGCTCATGGTAATCCGAATAGCGGCTCGGGAAGGAACGAATCTTGTGGAACTGAACCAGCAATCGCTTGCGCAACTTTATTGGCAGGCTGTCCAGAACTTCAATCGCTTCGAGGTCGATCAGGAGACGAAAGTCCATGCGAACGGTTATTCCGCATATCTCTTCCGAGCGTCTTCCAGATCCATCCAGTGGGCTGGATCGCGGTCGTCAATCTTCGTCGCGAGTTTTTGTTTGAATTCCTGATCCTTCTCCGTTTGCAGGGCGACGAGAAAGGCGATCAACTCACGCTGCTCTTTCAAGGGCAGATGGGCGGCTTCGTCTTTCATTTGTGTCAACGACATGGGTGCAAGCTATTACCTGGGAAGTTCGCTGTCAACAGCTACAGGAGCGGGGAACGAAACGCAAAGGGCAAAGAGCAGGGAGCAGAGAGCAGGGAGCGCGAGAACATCGAACGTTGTTGCGTATTTCACTGCGTCGGAGGACACGACCAGCAATATTGAGTCTCGTGCAAGTGGTGACAAGAGCGCGCTCCGTCCTCCGTCCTCCGCCATTCGCTCCCTGCCCCTTGCTCTTCGCGCTTTGCTCCTTGCTCGCCTACACCGCTTCCCGCTGCTCCACAGCCGCCGGTTCCTGCGGGAATTCGGCCTTCCGTCTGATCGAGCGTCGCCGGATGAGCGTGGTGTCCGCGTCGAACCGCACCGCGATGCCGGTCAGTTGGTGCCAGCGGCTCGCCGCTTTCACCCAGCCTTCCGCAGCCAACTCGGCGAGATGTACAAATGGCCGCTCGCGCATTTCATCCTCCTCCACCGTGAACTCCAACTCAGTGGGGTAGGGGAGGCTCACCTCGTGGCGGCACCGCCGCAAATCCCCGTTCTTGAACGGGACCAGGCCCGACTGCCACAACTGCTCGCCGTCTTCGAGTTTCAGTTTGACCGAGGCAAACCCGAATTTGCCGGCCAGGAAACCGAAGTTCTGCCACAGTTCCTGCACGGAGCTGCACCGCTCCGCCTCGAGTTCGAGCCACTGGACCAGCACCAGGGCGTAGCGGCTCTCCTTGCGCAGGTTCATCGAACCGGTCACGGCCTCAGTGATGTCCGCGAAACGGCCGAACAGGAGCGGGACCATCCGCTCCTGCGCCACGTAAATGGAGAAGGCCAACAGCAGGCACGGGACCGAGATGCCATAGAGGGACAGCACCGCGCGGCGGCGGGTAAATCCATGGCGAATCAGCCGGTGATGCGTATGGAACCGGTCGGCGCGGAACAGCGGCAGGCCGGCCAGCGCCCGCCGCAAGAGCGTCACACCCGTGTCGGCGATCGGCAGGCCCAGGGCGAACATCGGCGCGAGCAGCGCAGCCAACACCGATCCCTTGTGGGAATTGACAATCGACAGCCCGGCGATCAGGAACCCCAGCAGATACGCGCCGCCGTCACCCATGTGAACGCGCGCGGGCGGGAAGTTGTAGCGTAGGAAAGCCAGGAGCGCCCCGCCCATCCCGCTCGCCACCAGGAACGCGAAGTCGTGCGCGCCCCAGCCGATGTAAACGAGCAGACCCATCAGCATGAGACAAATCCCCCCGGCCAAACCGTCGATGCCGTCGATAAAATTCACGAGATTGGTCATGCCCACGAGCCAAAGCAGCGTGGCGGGCAGGCCCAGGAGACCCAACACATGATCGCTGCCGGTGATCGGATTTCTGAAGGTATCGAAGCCGAGTCCGCCGTAAAAGGCCAGCACCCCCACCAGCATTTGCAACATCAACTTTTTCTTCGCGCCCAGCGGACGCACGTCATCGACCAACCCGACGGCGAACATGGCCAGCGACGCGAGGATCAGCGCGAGGGTGGCGCTTTCGTGGGGCGGTTCGCCCTGTGAATGGAGCCAGGCGCCGACGGCGGCGGCGACAAACGCCGCGGCGAGCGCGACACCGCCGAACCGCGGCACGCCGCTGCTGCCGCCATGGTGCAGTTGCGATGTGCGCCGGCTGAGGCGACGCCAGCGCGGAGCCTGGCTGATGAACCGCAACAGCACCCAGCTCGCCGCAAAGCCGGCGAAACCGAAACCCAGGAAATAATAGAGTGTCAGCAAGATGACGATTCCGGGAGCAAGGAGCAGGGAGCAGGGAGTGGGGAGCGCGGGCCGCCTCGGCTGCTCTGGTCGGCGCCCTCGCTGACCGCAGAGGCAACGGCGAGGGCGCCGTTGCCAGCGCCCGAGGCGGGCGCGGTCCTTGAACCTTGAACCTTTTGAACATCGATTGCGTCTTCCGTCTCTCGTAGCGTGCGCTGTGAGCGCACCCATCGGTTCACAGAACCGACGCTACAGTTGATCGTTCCAAGAAAAGAGGATCGAGCCATTCCCTGAACCTGGTGGGGTGAGACTCCGTCGAGCCCTGACTTCTGTCGTTGCGAGATCAGGGCTCGACAGAGTCTCGCCCACCAGCGTGGAATTATGACGCGTGGCCTGCAACAGGCAGCTTCCGCCGCGAGTTCAGTGCGCATTTTCCAACTCCGCCACAAGACGCGGCAGCAGCGTCCGCCTGGAATACGGGTCAGGCGTCGCATCAAAACCGTTTCGGTGCCCGTTCCATTGCCGCCGTATCCGGTGAATCTTTTTCGCGACCAACTCCGCATCGCCGTGCGGCGCCCACTCGGAAAGCCGGCCGGGGCCGGTTTCCTGCAGAATTTCAGAGAGATGGCAGGGCTTTGGACCGATGCAGAGAATGGGCGCGGAAACGCGAAGGGCGTTGTAAATCTTGCACGGATGTGTGATGCCAACAAACGCGTCGCCCATCACCACCACGTGCAGGTCCGCCGCCGACAGCGAGCCGGCGATCTGGTCCCGCGGCTGATACGGCAGACAGACCATGTTCGATAATCGGCGGCGCGCCGCGAATTCTCTGACTCGCGCAAACTCGCTTCCGCCGCCCACAAAACAGAACGCAATGTCCTGCTTCTGCTGCAACGCCGCGGCTGCCTTCAAGAGCGTGTCCAACGGATGACAGGGGCTGTGATTCCCGGAATACATCACCACAAACTTGCCTTCCAGACCGTGAAGCCTGCGGAACTGTTCCCGGCCGGCCGGGTCAAAATTCACCGCATCATCGTGGGACCAGGGAGGGATGACCGCCACTTTGTCGGATTGGATGCGCTTGGCCAGAATTCGTTCGCGCATGAAACGGTCCA
>QHPW01000495.1 GCA_003219675.1 Verrucomicrobiota bacterium | reverse complement strand
TTCTGCGGCTCACAGAGCTGCGCTCCTGAGCGACTCGCTCGAACGCGCGCCGGGAGCTGCTTTATTGTTTGCGGGAACCAAACACCCGTGGTTCGCTGGCGGCGCCCAGTAAAAGCCGATGCAGCCCATCACGCGACGAAATTTTTTGACCGGGCTCGGCGCCGCCTTAACGGCGCGGAGGCTCGGCGCTGATCTGCCGGGGGCGGGAACTTCCAATCCCGCGCCCCGCAAAGTGGCGGCGGCGGTCACCGTTTACACGCACAACTCACATGCCGACCTCATCGTTGGCCGCCTGCTGGAGGGCTACCATCTGGACGGTAAAGCCCCCCGGCCGAATCTGAAGCTGGTCAGCCTCTACATCGACCAGGTCGGCGAAAAAGACAAAGGCCGAAGACTCGCGGCCGAACACGGCGTGCGAGTATGCAAAACGATTGAAGAAACGTTGACGCTCGGTGCTTCCCGGCTGGCTGTGGACGGAGTGCTGCTGATTGGCGAACACGGCAACTACCCGGGTTCCGAGACCGGTCAGACGATGTATCCGCGCCGGCGCTTTTTCGAAGAAACGGCAGCCGTGTTCCGGCAGGCCGACCGGGTTGTGCCCGTGTTTTCGGACAAACATCTTTCATGGAATTGGAATGACGCGAAATGGATGTACGACACCGCGCGCGAGTTGAAGGTCCCGTTGATGGCCGGTTCGTCCCTTCCGCTGACCTGGCGGCGACCGGCCATCGACGTAAGGCGTGGCGCGCGACTGACTGAAGCGGTCGGTATTTCCTACCACACCCTTGATGGGTACGGTTTCCATGCGCTCGAGATGCTCCAGTGCCTGTGCGAACGGCGGCGCGGTGGCGAAGTCGGCGTCGCCGCGGTGCAGTGCGTCGAAGGAGCGGAAGTCTGGAAAGCGCGCGATACCGGTCGTTTCGACGCAAAACTTCTCGAATCGGCATGGTGGCGTCGAGACCACATCGCCCGTTCCAAAGGCGGCCTTGAAGAGAGCGTGCCGAAGCCCGCGGCGTTTTTCATCGAGTATCGGGACGGTTTTCGGGGAACGATTCTCACGCTCAATCCGGCCAACGACGAATGGAGCATCGGCTGGCGCGAGGCGGACGAACCCGATCCGCGTTCAACCTTGTTCTGGACCCAGGAGGCGCGACCCTTTGGCCACTTCACGTCCCTGGTTCAAGGCATCGAACGGATGATTCACACCGGCGCTCCACCCTGGTCGGTGGAGCGCACGCTGTTGACGACCGGCGTCCTCGACGCGCTGCTTGTCTCCAGATTGCGCGGCGGTTTGCGTCTTGAAACCCCGCACCTGGCCATCACGTATCAGCCGGGGTTTGATTGGCAACAGCCGCCAGCGCCATCGCAAGGGCGGGGAGACGATTTGACGGACTAAGATCCTGCGCAGTGCATATGCAACAAAAGATTGCACCGGTGGAGACGCCGGTTCATGGAAATCCTCCACGATCCCCAGAATCGCCCATCGGAGCCATGAATGGTGGGGCGAGACTCCGTCGAGCCCTGATTTCTATCCATTGGAGATCGGGGCTCGACGGAGTCTCGCCCCACCCGGTTCATGGGAGGAATGGGCGGACTACGGTGTGGCCTTTGATATTGCGGAGAGATACTCCACGCTTGTCCTTTGAATCACCCAGTCAAAATCCGTCCGCCGTGTGGCATCGACCGGGAAAGGAAGATCGGCGGCGTACGGCCTGCAGGGAGGAGTGGTGGATTTGTCCACCCAACGATGGCCTTCGGCGTGCGCGTCGGCAAAAGTAAAATTCGCCGCGCCATTGTGGTAACAGGCCGGCAAATCGACCCATTCCAGCCTGTCCATCCGGTTGAGAAAATAGCCATCGTTGATGCTGTCGGGATGCTCGTCCAGGAACACGAAAATCTCGGTGGGCCGCTGGAAATCGGTCGTCTTCATGAATTGCTTGTATTCCGGATTGAAAACATTCGTGCCCCAACGCGAGTTGTCGCCGGCGTCTCCGACCATGGCGTTCATGGAATAGCTTCTCACCCTCGCAGACCAGCCGGCCTGCTTTTGAATTTCACTCAGGACGCGGTCGGCCGGGCAACGGTACAGGGCCGCGCTGCGGGCGGCGTAGGGCGCAAAACTGCCCTTGCTCAAAAACGCGGTGTTGGTGTTGTCTCCATCGAGTTCCCAACTCATGAGGTTGTTCACCCAGTTGTAGTCGCGCCGGGGAGCGATGCCGCGGTTGGTGATGCTGCCGAGGTTGTAAGGAAGGCGCTCGTAGTTGTCGGTCGCATACAACACCCACGCCAGCGACAGTTGCCTGACATTGCCAAGGCAATTGATCCCTTGCGCTTTGCCCTGGGCTTTGCCAATCGCGGTCGAGAGCAGGCCGGCAAGAATCGCAACCACGGCGATCGTCACCAGAAGTTCAATCAGCGTAAATCCGGCACGACCAGGATTCCTGGCGCCCAAGGGTACGAACCGAATCGAGGTTCCATTCATCATGCGCGGTTTTGAGGCTGATTCGTTGTTGTCGCGCTTGCGAACCGATTTCTGCGGAAGTCTAGGTTGAAATGCCCCCGCTGTCAAAGCCATGCCATGCACGGCAGTGTCTTAATTTCAAATCTAAACTGTAGCGGCGCTCTATGAGCGCCGTTTTCGGCGGTCACAGACCGCCGCTACAACCAAATTAAGGCACTCCCCCATGCACCGTCTCCTCGTAGGGACGTCTCGGCAGCGCGCCGGTGGCTGGTTGTTGCCACGAATTGCGGCGCTCTGCCGAGACGCCGCTACGCCGGTTCATGGCCCCATGCGCGCCCCAAATGGGATGTCCGGTCTGTTCAGAAACCGGGTGGGACGAGACTCTGTAGAGCCCTGACTGATTTCTCTCGGCCGCGCCTGAGATGCACGAAACCGGCATAGGTTCCCGACGGACCGCAGTTTTCCGGCTCGCACCCGGCGCGAGCCGGCGTCAGACTTTGTCCGCGATTTGCCTCCGAAGTTTGCGGGAACAATTCGCGCAGCGATGGCTCATAATGACAATGACAGTCACAGGACTGCCGGGCAGGAATTTGAACTCCTTGTGAGCCGGTATTATTCCACCCTGTATCAATTCGCGCTCAGTCTGGCGCGCAACGAGGACGAGGCATGCGACCTGACGCAGCAGACTTTTTACGCCTGGGCGCGCAAAGGCCACCAGCTGCGCAACCGCGCCAAGGCCAAGACCTGGCTGTTTACAACCTTGTATCATGAGTTCCTTGAAAAGAAGCGAAGACAAACCCGCTTTCCCCATTACGAATTGAGCGCGGTGGACCAGGAGTTGCCCAACGTTTCGCCCGCCACCGTGAACCAATTGGACTCGAACACAGTGCTGCAGTCGATGGCGCAACTGGAGGAGATTTTTCAGGCGCCGCTCGCGCTGTTCTATCTCGAAGACCATTCCTACAAGGAAATTGCGGACATTTTGGGCGTGCCCCTCGGCACGGTCAAATCGCGCATCTCGCGCGGGATCGCGCAATTGGAGCAGATTCTGACGCGCGGCAACCTGGCGGCCAACACTCCGAAAACCGAACCTCATGGATAGCCGGCAGGCCAAAGAAATTCTGATGCGTTCCCGGCCGGAAACAACCGATGCGGCTGACGCGGAATTCGTCGAGGCGCTGGAACAGGCCCGGCGCGATCCGGAGCTGGGACGCTGGTTCGCACAGCACCGCGTCTTTCAAAACACGATTCGCGACCGGCTCAGGCAACTGCCCGTGCCCCCTGGGTTGAAGGAAAGGATTTTGGCCGGTTCAAGTCCGGTTGAAATCACGGTCTGGTGGCGGCGACCCGCTTTCGCGGCGTTGGCCGCGGCCGCCGCAATCGTGTCGCTCGCTGCCGTGGTCTTTTTCCGGCCGCAGCCAACCGAGGACAGAAGTTTTGCCGCTTTCCGAAACCGGATGGTCCGAAGCGCGCAACGGGGCTATGCCATGGACATGGCGACGACCAATCTCAGCGAAATCCGGGCGTTTTTGGGGGCGCACAAGGGTCATGCCGATTATGTGCTGCCGGCCCGTTTGGAGAGGCTCCCGGGAGACGGCTGCGCGGTTTTGCGCTGGCACGACAGGAAAATCTCGATGGTTTGCTTTGATTTGGGCGGTCACGACGACCTTTATTTGTTCGTCACCGATCGCTCCGATTTTCCCGGGGCGCCATCGACCCGGGAACCGCAATTCACCAGGATTGAAAAGTTAACTGCGGCCAGTTGGAGCGCGGGCGACAAAGCCTACGTCCTTGCCGGACCGGGCGACGAACAGTTTCTCCGCGGGTATCTTGCCCCGCCTTGAGGGAGGCCTATGAACCGTGGAATCCCCCTCAACCGCCCTCCGGGCACCTTCTCCCCCACTGGGGGAGAAGGACGGGATGAGGGTACGGTTCATGGGCAGCGCCGGGATTTTGCCGGGCCAAAAATCAGGGACGGCCCCGGAATTCTCATCACCTCGCCAAACGCTCGCGCAGTCTGGCCAATGCTTTGGCGCGATGGCTCAAGGTGTTTTTCACTGCCTTGCCTAATTCGGCGAACGATTGGT
>QHPW01000138.1:12100-20638 GCA_003219675.1 Verrucomicrobiota bacterium | reverse complement strand
CTGATCAGGCAGAAGCGGATTGATGTCGAATCTCTCATCAATAGGGAGGTAGCTCTGGAAGAGGTCACTGCCGCTTATGACGAGTTGGGAAACAAAGAGGGGCCCAACCCGCTCGCGGTCGTTATAGCTTATCCGGATTCGGTCCCTGGCCATCCGGAAGTCAAGCCCCTCATTAAAATGGCTCCTCCACCAGCCCAGAACGGTGTCATCAGTCTCGGACTGATCGGCGCGGGGAGCTTTGCGAAATCCACTCACATCCCCAACCTCGAAAACCTGAAGCAAGGGATCCGGATAGTCGGCGTTTGCACCGGGACGGGTGCAACCGCCAGCACCCTGGGGAGGCAATTGAATGCGCCAATAATTTCGAACGATTACCGTGAGATTGTTAACTCTCCCGGAATAGATGCCGTGCTGGTTTCAACCCGCCACCACAATCACGCGGAGATTGCGGAAGCCGCATTGAAAGCCGACAAACACGTCTACCTGGAAAAACCGCTGGCCTTGACCTTAAACCAGTTGGACTCGTTGGACCGGACCGTTCGGGGAATGAGTTCCTGTCCTGTCTTTATGGTGGGCTTCAACCGTCGCTACTCGCCTTTTGCACGGCAACTGGCTGAATTGCTTTCCAGGAGAACCACGCCCCTGGTTATCACCTATCGCGTCAACGCGGGCACGCTGCCGGCAAATCATTGGAGCGTAACGGAAGAAGGGGGAGGACGGCTTCGAGGCGAGGCCTGCCACATGGTCGATCTGTTTAGATTCCTGGTGAACAAGCCGCTGGAGGAGTACGACATTCAGGCTCTTCGGTCGCAGCCCAACCTGCGGCCGGATGAGAATTTCGTGGCTCATTTCCGTTACGCGGACGGATCGCTTTGCACGCTCGTTTATACTGCTATTGGCAATCGCGAACTGGCAAAAGAATGGGTGGAAGTGCACTGGGATGGAAGAAGCGGCGTGCTGGATGATTTTAAAGAGCTCTCACTTTATGGCTGCTCTGGAAATCTGAGCCTTTCGCGGCAGGACAAAGGCCACCCCGCTGCACTTGAGTCGTTCATCAACGCCATCTCGAGCGGAATTTCCTTTCCTACGCCTTGGGAGCAACTCTACGAGACGACTCAGCTTACCATTGCCCTTGATCGAGAAGTCTGGGGTCGTTTGCCGGCCTGATTCGCGTCCACCGAAGTCATGCAGACAAAGGTAATTATCACGATCGACACCGAGGTCCGAAGCCGCAACCGTGACTTGCCGGATCCATTCGACCGGGATGTGTTGGGGCGCCTGCAAGGGAACAATTATGGGGCCTGTTGGATTGCCGACCTCATCAAAAATCACGGGTTCACCGGGGTCTTCTTCCTCGATGTTCACGGGTGCGCCAAGTATGGAGAAAACCGGTACCGGGAACTCTGCGAGCGGCTTTTGAACGGTGGCCACAGCGTTCAACTTCATACGCATCCCGACCAGATGTACGACCCCCAACGCCGTCACATGCACGAATACTCCCTGGCAGAGCAGAAGGCGATTATACGGGAAGGCATGGTTCTATTGAAGGACTGGACCGGCAAGGTTCCTTTGGCTCATCGAGCCGGGAGGTACGGGGCCAATGAAGACACCCTCAAGGCCCTTGAAACCAATGGAATCTATTTGGACAGTTCTTTTTTTTACGGTCGCGCGGATTGCAAGTTGCCCTTTGGCAACTCGAATGATCCGTTCAAAGCGCACGGCGTCTGGGAAGTGCCGGTGACCGTAGCTGCGGAGCCGATTACAAAACTTGGCTTCAGGTTTCCATTCTGGACGCGCCTCCTTTGGAAGCGCTATCAAAAACTGGACGTGAATTGTATGGACGCCAAGCAACTATGCAGGTCGGTTATGGAGGTGTATGGCAAAGTCCCTTACCTTATCACCTTCCTGCACAGTTTCAGTTTCGTACAGCGCAGGCCGACCGGTTTTGTAACCGACGATGCCGCGATTGAGGCTTTCCAGTCTCTGTTGCGGCTGCTGGCTGAGAAGAACATCCCGGTGACTACCCTGGACAAGATTGCGGGTGAACTTGTTGGAAATCCGTGAGGATGCCAGGCAGCCCGGCTTCGTCTCTGCCTGGTGGCGTTTGTCCCGATCCGCACGCCGGCTCTTTTTTCGCGTCATTGCACTGCGGACGAAACGTCCGTATGTGTTTAGCGGCGTAGCGGCGGGCGTCTCGCCTGCCGTAGAGCCGGGCATCCTGCCCGGCGGAAAAACCTTATTCCAACCCCAACCGCCTCGAAAATTTCGTGTGTCGCCGAAAAGCCGCGCGTTCTTTCCGGGCGGCGGGATGCCGCCCTCAACGGCGTGCGAGACGCCCGCCGCTACGCTAAACACCTACAACGTCCGCGGGCCACGCCAGGCAGGAGGATTTCGTGCCATCTGATTTGAACAGCGCCAACAATGTTTTGTTTGTGGTTTACGACTTTCCACCGGAAGGCGCCCGGGGAACAAAGCGTTCTATAAAGTTCATTCGCTACCTGCCCCAAAACCAATGGAACCCGGTTGTGCTGACGGTGCGAAATCCAAACTATATCTTTCACGACCGATCGCTCTTTGCGGAGCTCCCGCAGGATTTGGTGGTGTACCGTGCCTGGACCCCGGAGAGCCTCTTCCACAGGAAAGGGCCAGGGCACACCGAGGCGTGTGATCCCGGAGCGGAGGTAAAACAGGCAACCCCTCCCACCTGGCTTCGTCGGGCCGCGCTCTCGGTTTATAAAGGTGTGGGAAAATTCGCGAGGATCCCGGATTCAAGGCTTCTGTGGCTGCCCTTCGCCATCATCAAAGGGTTTCGGGCGATCCGGCACAACCGCTGCCGGGTCATCTACACCTCCGGCCCCACGCACACCAATCATCTTGTCGGGGCCTTGTTGTCCCGACTGACCCGCAGGCCTTTGGTTATGGATTTCAGGGACGCCTGGGTGAGCGATCCTGCCGCGAGACGCGGCAATGGGTGGACCATGAAAGCCAATTCCTTTCTCGAGCAACTCTGCATACGCCGGGCAAGGGTTGTCGTTTGCACGACCGACGGAATACGAAACGACTTCGAGAGCCGTTATCCCGAATCCCGGGGCAAGTGCGTGACGATCCCCAATGGATTCGACCAGTCCGAGTTTGTCCAGGGAACTGAGCCGCAAGATCCATCCCGGCGGTCCGTTTTAAAGATCGTCCATGCAGGAACGCTCGGTGGCGAACGATCACCACGGGAGTTCCTTGCTGCTCTGGGCAGCCTGCTTCAGGAGAACCCGAATTTGATTGGACAATTGGAAGTGACGTTTGTGGGCCAAAACTCTCCATTCCTGGACGGCGGTGTCATTGAGGATTACGTCGAGAAGTACGGTTGCGGCCCACTGGTCAAAATCACCGGTTTCGTTTCCCGCGATGCGAGTCTGGATTATATCAGGCAGGCGGACCTGTTGCTTCTGATCATCGGGCGCGTGCCGAAGGAAGGAGCATTCGTTTACGGCATTTCGGGAAAAATCTACGACTACGCCGCAGCGGGAATGCCTGTGTTGACTATTTCCGAAACCGGCTCGACTGCTGAACTCGCGAGGCGGCTTAATCTCGGTCCCGTGCTAAATCCTGACGACATTCAGGGAATCAAGTCAGCGATTGTTTCTCTGGTTGAATTGCATAAGTGCGGCGGCATTCCGTATAGCCCGGATTTGGAGCTGCTCAAGTCATTCGAATTCTCCAGCCTGACCGCTAAACTTGCACAATGCTTTCACACGACGAGTTCCAAAACGTGAATCAATAAACATGAGTGACGGTAGGAATACCGGGTGTTGACGTTAGGACTCCGATCCGGGCGGACCATTCTACTCTCACATGCACGTCAAATACTGGATCGGTGAGTCTTGATTCCAGTGACTGATCCAGTAATCTCGATCTGACGTGCTGTCCTGCTGTGCCGATGACCGGTTCTGCAATATGAAAAGAGCAACCAGATATCTTGTTGGCGTGTTTGGTGCGCAGCCAATGGAGGACAGTGGTGCGCTGTTTGGTTTGTTGGAGTCCCTCTTTCCTGTCCGCTTTGAGTCGCGCTCCAAGAATGATTATGACGGCTTGGCCGGAGTCGTGCTGATGCATGGTGATCGGGATGCGGCTAATCAGGTTTCTGACTTAGGGTTGCCTGTGTTCGTCGTCTTGCACGACGAGGGTACTCGTATTCCCTCAGAAGGGGCCAAAGTCACACTGACACATAATTCAGTTCTGCCACGACCCATGCGCGGCCAGACCTTGGAAGTTCGGGAATCGCTGGAGGTGGCAATCGTAGCGGCCCGAACCGATGAAGTTGTGGTCGCAACAATGCAGGGCGAGCCGATCTGGGTATTGGGTTGGCGGGGAGGAGCCGCCAGACACTTCGTTGGAACCCCTCTGCCGGCGTTGGCTGGCAAGGATTTCCTTTACGAGCACGTGAATGACAAGCAATTCATTTGCTTTCTCCCCTTGATCCAATTCTTGCGAGATCTGACTGCGGCTGACGCGTGGACCCCGCCCCCGATCAGGGCTTCATTCATCTTTGATGATCCGAACCTACACTGGAAACGCTACGGGCACGTTGATTATCGCGAGATGGCGCGGCATGCAGAAAAGCACAATTACCACGCGGCGTTTGCGACGGTTCCTCTCGATGCCTGGTTCGTTCATCGGGATACGGCTGATCTTTTCCGGGAGAATAAGGCCCGTTTGTCGCTGCTGGTTCATGGCAATAACCATATCAGGTCGGAATTGGGGAGGTCTTTCTCAGAGGAGGAGGCCCTGGCTCTTGCCGCGCAGGCGTTGCGTCGAATCGCATGGCTGGAGCGCCGTTCAGGAGTAGAGGTGTCCTATGTGATGGCGCCGCCACATGGCCCGTGTTCGGAGGCGATGATGCGAGGCATGGTTCGTGTCGGATTTGAAGCAGCCTGCATTTCCCAAGGATGGCTCAGGGAGCTCAGACGGGAAAGCGATTGCAGGAGCAGAATTGGTTTGGCGATGTCAGAAAACGTCGCAGGCCTGCATTTAATCCCGAGATTCGGCATGTCTTCGCGCAATTTCAGAACCAGAATCCTCCTTGCTGCGTACCTGGATCAGCCGGTTATTCCGGCAGGTCACCACGAAGATGCTGCGAACGGCTTGGAGTTGTTGGAGCAACTGGCCAGTTTCCTCAATACATTGGGCGACGTTCATTGGATGGATATGAAGTCAATTGTCCGATCTAATTTTAGCACGCGCCGCGAAAAGGAGGTTCTATACGTGAAAATGTTTTCGCGGATAATCCGACTCAAGGTCCCTGAAGAAGTAAAACAAGTTTGCATCGAAAGGCCATGGCTCGATGGGGGAGCTGCGGAAAGGTTTCCTATGGGGAAGAGCCGATTGCGATAAAGTCAGGCGCTGAACTGGAAATCACCTCGGCTTGTTCCGGTCTCATTCATCCGGACAACGTTCCTGGTCTTAGCCCGCCCCTTTGGGCGATTGCACGGAGACAGTTTTGTGAAGTCCGCGATCGGTTGAGCCCCGCTGTCGGCCGACTACTGGGCTCGAGCATGGCAAAAGCCAAATCGGACCGGCTTGCTCTGAGCGAATTGCGACAGCGGCAATAGAACGAGTGAGGATCCCAGGCAGTAATATTTCACTATGCTTTTCGGATTGGTAATCAAGCGAACCGCCTGGTGCCTGACGTGGCGCGCGTGGTTGGCAGCGGCCATTTTTGGTTCAGCCGCCCTTTGGGCGCTCATCCAAGGTGGAGCCTCGTTTCTGTGTGCGACCGAACCAGTGGAGGCCCAGGTTCTGATCGTGGAAGGTTGGCTGCCTGATTATGCTTTGAAAGATGCGGGCGAGGAGTTTGCCCGCGGCAAGTATCGTTACGTCCTGACGGCCGGAGGGCCGCTGCTGGGAGGCTACTATCTTTCGGGTGGAAAGACTTCCGCCGAGCTTGCTGCGTTGTCTTTGATTCGATTCGGAGTGGCCTCCAACCTGGTTGTGCCGGTCCCGGGACCAGCCGGTTGGCGTGAGCGCGGGCTTCTCCATGCAGTCGCCGTGAGGCAGTGGATCGCAGCCAACGCTCCTGAACTTCAGAAAGTGAATGTGTATTCTCTAGGTGTACACGCCCGGAGAACCCGGCTCCTGTTTCAGCAGGTGCTGGGCCCGGAGATCAAAGTGGGTATTATCGCTCATCCCGACAACGCGTTCGTTCCAGGCCGTTGGTGGACCAGCAGTGAGGGCGTGCGCACGGTCTTGAGTGAACTGCACGGATACCTCTGGATGCGTCTGTTCGGCAGACCCTGACCACGCTTCGGTCAATCCGGGATGTGTCGATATGGTGTTTGGTTTGTTGAAAAGACGGGAAGCGTGGTGCCTCACCTGGCGCGGGCGGCTGGTTGCGGTCATGGCGGCGTTAATCACGCTCATGACAGCTGTCAGAGGCTGCGCGCCCTTTCTGAGTGCCGACCAGCCCGTTGAAGCCCAGGTTCTGATCGTCGAAGGCTGGTTGCCCGATTACGCCTTGAAGGACGCGTCGGAAGAGTTCGTGCGGGGAAAGTACCGTTATATCATAACAGCCGGCGGACCGCTGCTCGAGGGATATTACTTTTCGACTCGGAAGACAACAGCCGAAATGGCGGCCGCCACCCTGGTCGAGTTGGGAATTGCCAGCAATTCAGTCGTCGCTGTTTCCAGCCCTCCGGTGGCCCGCGCCAGGACTCTGGTTGAGGCTCAATCGGTGAAAAAGTGGATTCAAGACAAGGACCCTGATCTACGAAGCGTGAACCTTTATAGCCTGGGCGTTCATTCCCGCCGGAGTTGGGTTGCGTTTAAAAGGGCGTTAGGCGACAGAGTCAAGGTGGGTGTCATTGCCGACGCCGACCGGAGCTACGAGATGGATCGGTGGTGGACAAGCAGTGAAGGCTTCCAGTCGGTCACGAGCGAGGCGCTGGCTTATGTGCTTATGCGATTGCGCGGGTGATTGCAGGCGACGGTATCAAACCTGCTTTTCGTGTTCTGAAGAAGTGGTCCATGCATTTGTCACCGGGCCGGTTATGATGATTATTCCGGCCCCGGATTTAAACCCGATCAACCGACCCTGGTCACATGCGTAAATACGCAAGATTTATTTCAGGGCTGCACAAGTATTTCCGCGGCCGGCTGCAGCCTCAGGAAGCGCTCGAGCAGGCCCGCAAGCTTTTGAAAAAACGCATCGCGTCTCGCGAACGGAATTTTCTCAGCCTTGCGGAAAAGGGAATCTTTGGTTATTCGAAAAGCCCGTATCTGCGGTTGCTCGCGGCGAAGCGCATCGCCTTCGACGATATTCGAAAATGGGTCGAAAGCGAGGGCATCGAGGCCACGCTCGCCCGGCTGCTGAACGAAGGGGTGTATTTTACCGTGGATGAATTCAAGGGGAAGGCGGAAGTCCAGCGTCACGGCGTTCGTTTCCTGTGTGAGGAGAGCATGTTCGATAACCCGTTCCTTTCGCACGTTTATGAGGTGCGCAGCGGAGCGACCCGGAGCGCCGGCACCCGCATCCGCATCGACTTCGAGTACCTGGAACAACGCTCTCTCTACGACGCCTTCCTGTTGCACACGCACGGCGCCCTCACCTCGCCGATTGCGAACTGGTTCCCGTTGTTTCCGGGGGCGCCGGGGATCAACTCCTCGCTCCGGTTCTCTCGCATCGGCAATCCGCCCCAACGCTGGTTTTCCCAGGTGGCCAAGGCGCAGGTGAAAGTGAACTGGGAAAAAGTCTGGGGAACGCGGCTGATCTTTTTAATGGCCAAACTGCACGGCATCCGTTTTGCCGAACCGGAGTACGCCGATTTGAACAATGCGCTCAAGGTGGCCCAATGGGCCTCCGCCGCGCTGGACCAGCACCCGAACTGCGTCATCTACACGTTTGCAAGTTCGGCCGTGCGGGTCTGCATAGCCGGGCAGGAACACGGCCTTAATCTCAAAGGGGTGCGGTTCCTGGTCACCGGCGAGCCGTTGACCGAGCATAGGAAACGGGAGATTGAGCAGGCCGGCGCCATCGCGGTTCCGGTTTATGGCATTTCGGAAGCCGGAGTCATTGCGGCCGGGTGCGACACGGTGCATGATCCTTCCGCCAGCGATCACTGCCACGTGTACAAAGACACCACGGCGATCATCGCCCACCCGTACCACGTGCCGCACTTCGATATCACGGTGAATTCCTTTCTGTTCACGACCCTGCTCTTCGAGTCTCCGAAGCTGTTGTTGAATGTGGGCATGGGCGACCACGGAACCGTTGGCACCCGCCTCGGAACCTGCGCCTTCAGCCAGTTGGGGTTCGACACCCACGTCTCGAATATCCGGAGTTATGAAAAACTGACCGGCGAAGGCGTGACGTTTGTGGATACCGATTTCATTCGCATCATCGAAAAGGAACTGCCCGGAAGATTCGGCGGGCAGAGCACCGATTACCAGCTGATTGAAGAAGAGGACGGGAAAGGGTTGAATCGTTTGCGGCTGCTGGTCAGCCCGCGACTTGGCCCGCTCGAGGAGGAGGGGATCGCGCGAGCGTTCATC
>QHPW01000138.1:10363-12090 GCA_003219675.1 Verrucomicrobiota bacterium | reverse complement strand
TGTGGAAGCAGGCGGGCACGGTGCGGGTGAGCCGGGAGTATCCGATGCCCACGCGGAGCGGCAAGATTCTGCCGTTTCATCTGGTTAAACCTTAGACATCCACGGAGAGTATCACATGGGATTTCCCACACAACGATTGCGGCGGCTCAGAAGAAATCAAACGCTGCGCAGCATGGTCCGCGAATGCGATGTAAATCGCGACGACCTGATTTATCCAATGTTCGTGGTCCATGGACGCGGCATTAAAAGGGAGATCAAGGGGCTTCCGGGCAATTACCACCACTCGGTGGATCAGCTGGTCGAAGAAGCCAAACAGGTGAGGGACCTCGGTATTCTCGCGGTGCTGCTCTTCGGCATCCCCGAGAAGAAGGATGCCAACGCCTCCGAGGCCTATGCGGAAAACGGCATCGTCCAACAGGCCGTGCGCGCATTGAAGCGGGAGGTGGAGGGGTTGACGGTCATTACGGACGTCTGTTTGTGCGAGTACACCGAACACGGCCACTGCGGGATCATTGAAAACGGCTATCTGGTCAACGACCGTTCGCTCGAGCTTCTGGCAAAAGTCACCGTGTCCCACGCAAAGGCCGGCGCCGACATCGTCGCTCCCGCGGCCATGTTGGACGGACAGATTCGGACGATGCGGTCGGCGTTGGACCAGGACGGCCTCATAGACACCGCGATCATGGGATATTCAGCAAAATTCGCCTCGAAACTGTACGATCCATTCTTCAAACAGTGCACGCATTCGGCGGTTGCCTTTGGCGACAAGCGGACCCACCAGATGGATTTCAGCAATTCGGATGAAGCCATGCGCGAGATTGCCCTGGATGTCGAAGAAGGGGCCGACATCATTATGGTGAAGCCGGCGCTTTTCTACCTCGACATTGTGGCACGCGCCAAGGCGGAGTTTAAAATGCCGCTCGCGGTGTACAACGTCAGCGGCGAGTACGTGATGCTTAAGGCCGCCGCCGAAGCGGGCCGGCTCGACGAGGCCAGTGTGCGGATGGAAATGCTGACCGCCTTCAAGCGCGCCGGCGCGGATCTGATTATCACCTATTTCGCCAAAGAGGCCGCGCGAGAGTTGCACTGACAGCGCTGGAATGCTGGCGAAGCGGGAACCCGCACTGCGCAATCGCTTGCGAACACCAAGGCACACAGTTTATGGGCAGGGAAAACCTCCAAAATCTGGACGCGAATCGAGGCCATGAACCGGCCGGAATCCCCCTCAACCGCCCTTCCGCCTTCGCTAAGCCTACGGCGGACGAGCCGGGCACCTTCTCCCCCGCTGGGGGAGAAGGACGGGATGAGGAGGCACGGTCCATGGGCAGGGAAAACCGAATCAAGGTGGTTTATGTTTACAAGGACTTCGATGTGTTCAACGGGTTGATCCGAACATTTCTTATCCTCGCGAAGAGGAGAAAGGAGTTGCGCTTCGACTTCAAAGTGTGTGTCTTCAGAGATCCCGCCAGTGCTTTCGCGGAGAAGTTCCGTGCGGACGGCGGCACGCTCGACAGCCTTGGATCAGCCTCGGAAGACAGTCCCCTGATCATATGGAAAATGTATCGCTACCTGAAGAGGGAGCGACCGGACATTGTGCACACTTTTATTCTAAAGCCGAATCTCTATGGGCGGATCGCGGCGCTTGCCGCCGGGGTCCCGGTCATTATCTCGAACGAGCTCACGCTGAGGAATCAAGCACCGACGCCGTTAAGGAGACTCAGGGATCG
>QHPW01000138.1:0-10339 GCA_003219675.1 Verrucomicrobiota bacterium | reverse complement strand
ATTTGAACAGATTCACGGACCACATCATTTGCAGATCAGAGCCGATGCGTCGGGAGTGGGAGACACCCGGTCTAAAGGAAAAGATGTCCGTGATACCGGCTCCATTCGATGTCGAGCTCTCCCGATCGATCCCGGGCTCAGAGTTGCGGGAGGCGGCGTCCGGAACGCGCGAGTGGGTGATCGGGATCGTTGCGAGACTGACCGAAGAAAAACGCCATTGCGATCTCCTGGAAGCATTTGCTGAGGTCGCGCGGACCTTTGATCATTGCAAACTGCTGATTGTTGGCGACGGAGATAAACGCGGGCAACTGGAGGCCCTGGCCAAACAGAAGGGGATCGAAAGGAAGGTTGAGTTTGCGGGATTTCAGGAAAACGTTTCGCCTTACCTGAGCAGGATGGACTTGTTCGTCCTTCCTTCGAGAACCGAAGGGACGCCTCTGACGATATTTGAAGCCATGGCCTGCGGATTGCCGGTCGTGGCGACGAACGTGGGCGGCGTGCCCGACATTGTTCAGCAAAGTGAGACGGGTTTGATCGTGGAGCCAGGAAGACCTTCCGAACTGGCGCGAGCGATCAAACAGATGCTGAGCGAGCCGGCAAAGATGAGGGCGATGGGACGAAAGGGAAAAGAGCGTGTTCTGCGCGATTTCCATCCGGATAACTTCATCCGAAAACATGAGGCGTTATACGAGCGGAGTTTAGGCAATCGAGGGGCCCGTCGATTGGACTCCCGTGAGGCCGGCCGAAGATGAATTTCCCTGCGGTATCACAGATCGAAAGCAAAGCGGCCAGGGACAGGTTCGAACTCAATTCGCGCTTCAGAGCACAGGCAAAAGAACTGCGAATCGAGGTGAAATAACTTTTCCGGCGACCCAGAACAGGATGTGTGGAATAGCTGGAATCGTGTCGCAAGACGGTCGGGTCGATCCAGAGCTGCTGGTGAAAGTCCGCGACACCATGATCCATCGGGGCCCTGATGACGCCGGGCTTTGGGTGAGCCCTGATTCCAGGGTCGGTCTGGTTCACCGCCGATTGGCCGTCATTGACCTGTCCCCCAGAGCGCGCCAGCCTATGCAGAGCCCGTCTGGCAAAAGCTGGATTGTTTTCAACGGAGAGGTTTATAACTACCTTGAACTAAGGGAGGAGTTGGAGCGCAAAGGTTCTGTCTTTGATTCCTCCAGTGACACAGAGGTGTTGCTCGAGGCCTACCGGGTCTGGGGCACCGGATGCCTGACGAGACTCAACGGCATGTTTTCGTTCGCGATCTGGGACGTTGAGAAGCGCCGCCTTTTCGCGGCACGGGACCGGGCCGGAGAGAAACCGTTTTTTTATTCAAGTCAACCTCGATTCTTTGCGTTCAGTTCAGAACTCAAAGCGCTCATGGCGCTTCCCTTTGTCGAACGGAAGATCAACCCGTCCGCATACCAGCAGTTCCTCGCTTATGGTTACGTGCCAGGGGACATCTGCATACTCCAAGGCGTTCAGAAACTCCGCCCCGCGCACGCGTTGATCGTCGAAGACGGAGGCCGATGCCGGACCTGGGCGTACTGGCAAGTTCCTGCCGGCACGGTGAGTAACACCCGCTCAGTTGATGAACTGGCCGATGAATTGGATGAACTGTTGGGGCGCGCAGTGAAACGACAGTTGGTTTCCGATGTGCCGCTCGGGATTTGCTTAAGCGGCGGAATCGACTCCAGTCTGGTGACCGCGATGGCTGCCCGAGCATCGCAAAAACCCGTCAGAACATTTACGGTTGTTTTCCCTGGAAGCCTCGAGTACGACGAAGGCCCGTACGCCAAGATCGTTGCGGAGCACTTCGGCACCCGGCACACGGAGTTACAGACGGCGCCGGCCAGCGTCGAGCTGTTGCCCGTTCTCGCGCGCCAGTTCGACGAGCCTTGCGCCGATTCCTCGATGGTGCCGACGTACCTCCTTTCGCGGCTGATCCGGCAGGAGTGCACCGTAGCTTTGGGGGGCGACGGCGGCGATGAATTGTTCGGAGGTTATCGCCATTACACCTCGCTCATGCTTCAAAGCCGATTGCGAAGGATTCTGCCGGAATCGTTCCGTTCCCTCATTCAAACCCTTTGCAGAGGGTTTCTGCCTTCCGGTGTGCGCGGTTATAATTCTGCGCTTGGGCTGGGCGGAACCATCAACCGTGCTGTAGCCCACACGAACATCCTGTTCACCGAGCCGTTTCGTCGCAAACTGACTCCCCGACAGGTCTATCGCGTCCACACCGAGGAGAGTGAGGAACCCACGGAGTGGAAGGCGTCCCTTTTTGACTCCGCACGCGGCATGCCGGGTGGCGCAATGAATGTTGATTTCCTCACCTACCTGCCCGATGACATTCTTGTGAAGGTTGACCGTGCGAGCATGCTGAACTCTCTGGAGGTCCGTTGCCCCTGGCTGGATTTCAATCTTATCGAGTTTGCGTTCAGAAACGTTCCCAATTCCTGCAGGGCGACCCTGGGGCAGAAGAAGATTCTACCCAAAGTGCTCGGAAAGCGGCTGCTTCCAAAGGCCCTGAATCTGGATCGGAAGCAAGGGTTCTCATTGCCCCTGCGGAAGTGGATGAAAGGAGCCTGGGGGCAATTCTTACAGAGATTCTCAGCTCCGTGGATCATGCCGTCTTTGATCAACAAGTTGTTCGCTGGTTGATTGAGACCCAGAACCGAGGGTTGGTCAATCATACCGAACGCCCGTTCTGTCTGACGATGTTCGAGCTTTGGCGTCGCGAGTACCGGGCTTCTTTCTGAAGACTGGGAACGAAGGAATGATGAGGGTGTCCGCTCGATTCGTCGCAGTGGCTTTACGCGCCGTTGCCGCGCCCGTGTCCGCCGTGATTAATCGCCTCGCTGGCCGCCAATGCATGTCGGTTTCAACGGTCAATGACTGGTCGATTGGCATCTACAAGGGAACCTCGCCGTTGGATTTTTTTGACTCGCCGGATGTTCCCAATCCCGTGCTGACCGCGGGCGCGGTAACCGACGTGAAGGCGGAGTTTGTCGCCGACCCGTTCTGGATCAAGGAGGATTCCAGCTGGTACATGTTTTTCGAGGTTATGAACGGCGTTGTGGGTCACGGCGAGATCGGGCTCGCCACCAGTACGGACGGGTACCGCTGGAAATACCTACCCGTTCGTGGTCAAATGGAATAACGAGTTCTACATCATCCCTGAAAGCGAGGCGGCAAATCGTATTGGACTGTATCGTGCAAAAGACTTTCCTTTCTCCTGGGAGTACGTTCAAACGTTGGTGGAGGGCCTGTTTGGCGACCACTCCCTGTTCCGGTATCAGGAAAGTTGGTGGCTATTGGCCGGCCCTGGGGCGCGCTTACGGAGCGGACTTCGACTCTTCTACGCGGACGAATTGACCGGACCATGGATTGAGCACCCGAAAAGCCCGGTTGTCCGTAATGATTCGGGCAGGGCACGGCCAGGCGGGAGGACCCTGGTTTTGGGCAACACAATCGTGCGGTACGCCCAGGATTGCGCGCCCACATACGGGCGCGCGCTGAATGCTTTCGAGATCACGGCACTTACAAAAACTGACTACCGCGAACGGCCAGTCGCCTCCAATCCGGTTCTCCAGCCTGGCAACTCTCCATGGACCATGCACGGAATTCATCAACTGGACGCACATGAGCTTCGGGAGGGAGAATGGATCGCCTGTGTTGACGGCTACAAAAGGAGACTGACTCTCGCCGTGGAGTATTAGTGGGCCGGCTTTTCAGTTGATGCTCCGAAGAACGGGGAGAAAGCAAACCCGCTTCAAATCCGGCGATGTCCTGATTTGGCTGTAGCTGCACTCTATGAGCGCCGTAATCGGCGGTCGCAGACCGCCGCTACAATTTGAATCAGGACACTGTCTCCAAATCCCTCGGCTGACGCGTCCGCTGCGGCGGACCGTTGCGCATGAACGGCAAAAGTGACGTTAAACGTAATGCCTGCATGCTGGGCCACATCATTTACGATGTGGACGCCAGGGTTAAGAAGTACGTCCAGTTTCTCCTTCATCGGGGGTTCAGGGTCGATGTGCTGTGCGTCAGCGACGCGGCGAACAAGACCGATGATAAACCGGTCGAATCGGTGTCCCTCGTTGTGGTGAAGGAGTTGCCTCGTGCGCAAACGAGCAGATTCAATTACCTGCTCGGAACATTGGTCTACCTGTTCAAAGCCGCGTGGAAGCTGTCCGCGCTTCAATTCAAACGGCGTTACACGGTGGTCCATGTTCACAACATGCCGGATTTCTTTGTCTTCGCGGCAATCGTTCCCAAGCTGAAGGGCGCGGTCGTCATATTGGACATCCACGATCGGGTTCCCGAACTCTACGCCAGGAAATTCGGGACCAGTACCAGGAGTGTACCGGTCCGGCTGCTGCGTTTTGTCGAAAGGGTTTCCTGCCGTTTCGCCGACCACGTGATCATCGCCAATGACGTATGGAGACAAAGATTGATCGACGAAGGGGTTATCCCGGCAGAAAACTGCACTGCGCTTCCGAACTTTCCGGATACAAACCTGTTCCGTGCCAGAGACCCCGTCAGCGCGCGGCAATTAGGGTCTCCGTGTAAGATCGTTTACCATGGCTCCTTCACCGAGTTTCATGGTGTGGACGTTGCGATAAAAGCGATGGCCCGGTTGAAGGAAAAGCTTCCATCGGTTCAATTTCTTATCTACGGTGGGGGTCCGTACGAAGCGGAGTTGAGACGTCTCATCGCCGAACTGGGAGTGGAGGAGATCGTGAAGATGTGTGGTTCCGTTTCCTATCTTAAAGTGGGCGAAGTTCTGAGAGGCTGTGATATTGCCGTGGTTCCGAAGAAGGCGGGCGTATTCTCGGACGACGCTTTGAGCACGAAATTGTTTGAATATGCCGCCGTCGGACTCCCTGCGGTGGTCTCGAGAACCAGCGCCGAAATGCGATACTTTTCCGAGGGCGAGGTCAGATACTTTAATCCGGGCGATGCCGAGGATATGGCCAGATGTATCCGGGAGTTGTATGAAAACCCGGATCTCAGGCATTCCCTCGTTGTGAATGCGGGCCATCGTCTTCGTCACTATGGAATCGAACAGATCGAAAGCGGTTACACCGAGCTGGTCGAGAGGCTGGCGTCTCGTTGAAGCTCGAATCATTTATCGGTGAACAAATGACAGAATTCAGAAGGATGAGGAGGAGGAGATATGATCATCATCAGTGCCGATGACTGGGGTCGCTCCCGGTCCGAAACCGACAGGACCCTCTCGTGCTACGAGGCGAACCGAATCACCTCGGTCAGCGCAATGGTGTTTATGCGGGACTCCGAACGGGCGGCCGAATTGGCAAGAGGCGCAGACATCGATGTCGGGTTGCACCTGAATTTCAACGAGAGATACAATGGACATGTTGGCTCGCCGCATGCGACTGAGGTTCAGGATCGAATTGTTCGCGTCCTGACGAGAAGCAAGTACTCGGTCGTGGTTTACCATCCATTCCTGCGAAAACAGTTTCGCGAAGTCTATCGGACTCAGCTGGAGGAATTCGTGCGTTTGTACGGAAAACCCCCTTCGCATGTGGACGGACACCACCACGGGCACCTTTGCGCCAACATGATTATCGAAGAGATTATACCTCGGGGACAAAGGGTCCGCAGGAACATTACGTTCCCCCGGGGTGAAAAGGGGCTGGTGAACAGGACCTATCGTCGCCTTGTGGATCAATGGCTCGGTCGCAGATACCGTTTGACCGACTACCTTTTCGAACTCTCGTGGTGCATTTATGACAATCAGTTGGAGCGCGTGATCATGTTGGCGAAGGAGGCGAAGGTCGAACTCATAACCCACCCCGTGAGGGAAGAAGAATACGCTTGTTTGATGAGTGACACGTATATTGCGGCGACACGGAACGTTCAGACGACCGCCTACTCTCTTCTGTAGGTGGAACTTCGCGATTTCATCCATTCACTCGACCAGGCCGGATTCCACGGGCGCATAAACGATTTGGTGGATTGGCGGTATGAAATCGGCCGGATTGCAAGTGATTCAAATCGGCCGTTGCTTTTCCAGAATATCAAGGGGTATCCGGACCACGAATTTTTCACCGGCGGTCTGCTGCGCAGCTCTTTTGTCGCGCTGGCGTTGGGATTGGCCCGGCACACGCCCCACGCCGTCGTCATCCGCACCCTGCGCACGCGGATGCAACAACCTCGGACTCCCGTCCTCGTGGGGTCCGGACCCGCTGCGGAGAGGATCACAGTCGGACGTGAAGTCAATCTCGACAGTCTGCCGGCTCCCTGGTGGAACGAAACCGATGGCGGGCGCTATATCGGCACGTGGCACGTGAATCTCACAAAGGACCCCGAGACGGGAGAGCGCAATGCCGGAGTTTACCGGATGCAGGTCATCGGAGCCAACCAGACCACGGTCAGTGTTTCTCCCAAAAGCCACCTGGCCCTCCAAATGCGGAAGGCGGAGCAGGCGCAGCGGCCGTTGGAAATGGCGGTCGCCATTGGCGTCCCCGAACCGCTGGTCGTGGCTGCGGGGGCCGCGTTTCCATACGGGACCGACGAGTTGGCCGTGGCCGGCGGTTTGATGGGCCAGGCGGTGGAGATGGTGAAATGCCGGACCATCCCTTTGGAGGCGCCCGCGAGTTCCGAGATCGTGTTGGAAGGCGTGATTCGCCCCGGGATGCGGGTCCGGGATGGCCCTTACATCGACTACGCCGGCATTCCCAGCATAAATCCGAAGGCGTACCTTTATGAGGTCAGCGCCATCACCCAGCGGTCCCGGCCGATCTTTCGCGGTGCGGCGGTCGGACGGCCCGGCGCGGAGGACCATCAGCTTTACGCCCTGCTGGCCGACCTCGGGTTGGTGGATTTTCACGGGTCACGCGTTCGCCAGGCGATGCAGACGGTCCTGCTACGATGGCGTTTCTACCGGCTCTTTCAATGGACCGGGCGGCTCGGACTTCTGAAGCGCAAATTACGGCGAGCGAGCGGGCCATAGCGATTTCCAATGGTGACTGGCAAGGAATCATCGCTCGCTGTCTTCGGGGGCGACTCCACGGTTCATTTCAGTTTTTCGGACGCATCCTCGCTTCTGCAAAGGCATTGCAGTTCCAATGCGGTTGTACGATCAAGGTGCCGTTGCCGGGAGATGGTTAGCTTGTAACTCATTTGTTTTCAATAAGATAGGAGAAGTGTGGGCGACGGTCGAACAAGCGGAACGCGGACTGCTAAGTTGTTCGGTTATGTCAAGTGACGATCCCCGACAAGTGAGTGCTGTTCTTCAAAACAGGCGTCGTCAATATGCGTCAGGAGTCGGTGTTGATCGCGCAGAACGCATTCCGGCCAATCTCAAACCTGCTGCGAGACTTCTCACGAATTCAACGCTCCGCGGCTTGTAACAATGCCTATCGTCGTCATTGGACTTAGTCACCACACGTCGCCCATCGAGGTGCGGGAACGGTTCGCTTTCGCCGAAGCGAAAATTCCGGATGTCTTGCAGCAACTGAGATCGAACCAGGCGATGAGAGAAGCGGTGATTCTCTCGACCTGCAACCGGGTTGAGCTCTACGTTGCCACCGACGAAGCGGACCCTGCTGCATTCGCGACCTTGCGTGATTTCTTAACGGAATCCTGCGCTTATCGGGAACCGCTCAATGGGGAGATTTACACTCTGGGTGAACCGCACAGCATCGAGCATTTGTTCAGGGTCGCATGTGGCCTGGACTACCTCGCGCTCCAGCACAAGCACACCGGCAGCCGGTTAAACAAGGCGTTTCAACGGGCTTTCAACGTCGCCAAACAAATTCGCACCGAAACCAACATCCAGCGCGGCAGCGTGTCGGTCGGCTCGGTTGCGGTTGAACTTGCGGAAAAAATTTTTGAGTCGTTGCGCGACCGGCAGGTGATGGTCATAGGCGCAGGCGACACGAGCGAGAAGACTGCGCGGGCGCTGCTGAGCCGCGGAGCGCAGAGCATCATCGTTTCCAATCGCTCTTATGAGCGGGCCGAAGCGCTGGCGCGGGAACTGGACGGACGCGCCATTCATTTTGACAAATGGGCGAAGGAATTTGAGAGCATCGACATCGTCATCAGCAGCACTGCCGCGCCCCACTACATTCTGGACCGGACCAAACTGGAGCCGATCATAAAACTCAGAAAGAATCGCCCGTTGTTGCTGGTTGACATTGCCGTGCCGCGGGACATCGAGCCGGAAGTCGTTGGTCTGAAAAACATCTTCCTCTACAATATCGACGACCTGAAGGCCATCGCTGACGAGTGCCTGAAGCGGCGCCAGAAGGAAGTCCTCCGCTGTGAAGCGGTCATTCAAGAGAAAGCCAAGGATTTGTTGGTCATCACCGGAGCCACACCCGCGCCGTCCTGAGGCTCATCCCCATTCCTTGATTGCCTGACACCTGAGCATTCACCGCTGGTTTGTTCAGAAAGTTTCAAGGTGCCGAAATTGCCTTTGCGCCACCAGTCGGAATGTGCGTTCCAGCGGCTATATGAGCCGGCAGGCCGGCCCGGCGGTCACGAAATCATTGCTCCGAGAACCGGATGGCCTGCGGCGACTGATGCAAAAGGAAACCCGGTTACACTTCACTCATGCAATCTTTGGATGTCGTAATTATTGGCGCCGGGCCTTACGGCCTTGCTGCAGCCGCGCACTTGCGGGCTGTCAGCGGTCTCCAGGTGCGCGTGTTCGGAGAGCCGATGGAGTTTTGGAAGAAGCACATGCCCGCAGGAATGTTTCTTCGATCCTCGAGGGAGGCGTCACACATTGCCGATCCACGAGGGGCACTGACGCTCGACGGCTACGCAACCGCTTCCGGAAGAAATCACCTGTCCTACCCGATACCCCTGGACCGCTTTGTTGATTATGGCCGCTGGTTCCAGCGTCAGGCGATACCCGACCTGGACACCCGCAGGATCCGTCAAGTCGAGTCGGCCTCAGGAGGCTTTCGGATAACGGTCGAAGACGGCGAAGTCTTGAATTCGCGCCGTGTCGTCGTCGCTGCCGGCATTGCTCCGTTTGCTTGGCGCCCGCCGCAATTCACCGGCGTGCCGGCTTCGCGGGTTTCGCATAGCTGTGATCACAATGATCTCGCGGGTTTCTCGGACAAGCGCGTTCTGGTGGTCGGCGGTGGTCAAAGCGCTCTGGAATCCGCTGCTCTTCTGCACGAGTCTGGTGCGCAGGTCGAAGCCATCGTTCGAAACCCCAGGGTCCACTGGCTCCGATGGAGGAACAGGCTGATTCGTATCAAGCTGATCGGCCGGCTCCTGTATTCTCCAAGGGATGTTGGACCGGCGGGGATCAGCCAGTTGTTGGCGCGGCCTGATTGGTTTCGAAAGCTGCCGCGGGCAGCTCAAGACAGGATCGCACAACGATCCATTCGTCCTGCCGGGGCCGCCTGGTTGGTGGAACGCCTGAAGGAAGTGCCTTTACGGACCGACTGTTACGTTAGATCATCGGTGCCAGTTTGCGGGCAGCTTCGCGTCACTTTGAACGATGGAACCGAGCGGATCGTCGATCACCTTCTGCTGGCTACCGGATACCGGATCGACATTGCCAAATATAAGTTCCTTAGTCCCGAACTCGTGCGCTCTATTGATCAAGTGGAAGGATATCCGCGACTAAAGTCAGGCCTGGAATGTTCAGTTTCCGGTCTGCACTTTCTTGGCGCGACAGCTGCTTATACCTTTGGGCCGCTCACACGGTTTGTGTCCGGCACATATTACTGTGTGCAAGCTCTCACGCGCGAGATTGAAACCGTAGCATAGGCCGAAGCCATGGAAAATCTTCTCGAAAACGATATTTCGGAACACCAGTTCGTAGCGCGGGTCACGCCGGCGCCTGATGTTGGGGCCATCGTCATTGGCGGCGATTACCAGGGCTTGGGTATAGTGCGCAGCCTGGGCCGTCGCGGTGTGCCCGTCTGCATCATTGATGACGAGCGTTCGATAGGTTGTTTTTCACGTTACACCACACATGCTGTTCGAGTCGACAACCTCCGGGACGAGCAGAAGACTATTGCAGCTCTGATGGATGTCGGTCGTCGGTTGAACCTGGATGGATGGGTCCTTTATCCGACACGCGACGAAACAGTGGCGGCTCTTTCCCTCCACCGCGATGCGTTGAGTAAGAGGTTTCGCGTGCCTACCTGTGATTGGACTATAGTAAAGTGGGCTTGGGACAAACGACATACATACCACTTGGCTCAGGAACTTGGCATCCCTATACCGAAGACGTGGTTGCCCCGCAATATCAAAGAGGTGCGGCGCATCGATGCAGAATTCCCTGTGATCATAAAGCCGGCGATCAAGGAGCACTTTCTTTACGCAACCAAAGCCAAGGCCTGGC
>QHPW01000494.1 GCA_003219675.1 Verrucomicrobiota bacterium | reverse complement strand
TGCACACTCCGGTTCCTCCCCAGGGCGAGCCGTCGTTCCGCAGTTCGTTCAGCGACCGAAACCTTATCGTCTATGCCGGCCAGATCATCCGCGGCAAGGGCGTGGACGTTTTGTTGGAATCGCTGGCTCGAGTCCGCGTTCCGTTTGAATGTATCATTCTCGGAGACGGCAATCATCGGCCTTTCTGCGAGCAGTTGAATCGCAGACTGGGACTGGCCGAGCGGGTGCATTTCAAGGGTTATGTCCCGGCAGAGGAACTGAAACATTACTATCGCCAATGCACCGTCGTGGTGATGAGTTCGGTCTGGCCGGAGCCGTTCGGGATGGTTGGCATCGAGGCGATGCGATACGGACTGCCCGTCGTCGCGTTTGACGCGGGCGGCATCAAGGAGTGGTTGGTGGACGGGCACAACGGATATCTGGTGCCCTGGATGGATCGGGCCGCGTATGCCGCCCGGGTTGAGGAGTTGCTCCGAAACAAAACTCTCGCCCGGCAAATGGGCGAACGCGGACTGGGCCTGGTTTCGGAGCATTACGATTTTTCCAAATACGTCATCGGCCTCGAAGAGCTGTTCAACCGGGTGGTTGCCGATGCACCGCGCGGGGTGAACGCATGAAAGCGCAAACAACAAACCGTCTGGTGGCGGTCGTGGGCGGCAGCGGCGCCGGGAAAACATGGCTGGCGGACCAGCTGCAGAAGTCCGCGGGCAACGGCGTGGGCCGATTGTCGTTGGACAATTTCTATCGCGACCGCTCGCGCCTGTCTCCAGCCCGGCGCGAGGGGATCAACTACGATCACCCCCGCGCGATTGATTGGCCGCTGGTGGAGAAAGCGCTGAAGGCGTGCCGCGCGGGGCGTTGCTTCCGCGTGCCGCGTTATGATTTTGTGACTCACACCCGGCAGCCGAGACGGGAAATGTTTCGGCCCAAACCCTTGAACATCGTCGAAGGCCTTTGGCTGCTGTTGCGACCCTCGGTACGGGCGCTCTTCGCGTTGCGGATTTTCATTGATTGCCCGGTGCGCGTGCGGCTGGCGCGCCGGCAGGCGCGCGATTCCGCCGAGCGCGGGCGCAGCAGGGAGTCCGTGCGGAACCAGTTCTGGGAGACAGTGTCTCCGATGCACGATCGATATGTCGCGCCCCAGGCGCGCTGGGCGCACGTCGTGTTGGAAAGTCCGCCGACGCCTGATCGGTTGCATCAACTGACCGATCTGTTGCGAACCCTCAGGAATTCCGAAGGAGACATATGAGCACCACACAAATGGACACGATCTTGATGGAGCGTTTTCTGGCGCTTCAGTCGCCGCTGGAACGGTGGCGGCTCAATGGCTACGTCCGGCTGAAGCGCGTCGCGTGGCGTTGCCTGACCGGCGGCACGCGGCGGGCCAAGCGCGCTTTTGACGCCGCCGCAAGCTCCCTGGTGTTGCTTTTGTTGAGCCCGCTGTTTCTGTTGATCGCCTTGCTGATCAAACTGGAGGACGGCGGTCCGGTATTTTTCGTGCAGACGCGTGTCGGCAAATGGGGGCGCCATTTCAGGATGTTCAAGTTCCGCTCGATGTATGTCGATGCGGAGCAGCGGTTGCAGGAATTGCTGGCCCATAACCAGCATCGCGAAGGCATTACCTTCAAAATGAAGAACGACCCGCGCATCACCCGCGTTGGCAAATGGCTGCGCCGGCTCTCGCTCGATGAATTGCCGCAGTTGATCAACGTGTCGAAGGGCGACATGTCGCTGGTCGGGCCGCGACCGCCGGTGCCGCGAGAAGTCGCGATGTATTCGGCGGCGGAACGGCGGCGGTTGATGGCGACACCTGGCATTACCTGCCTCTGGCAGATCGGCGGCCGCGCGGAAATCGATTTCTCCGGCCAGGTGCAGCTCGACGTCCAATACATCGAGAGCCAGACGTTCTGGGGCGACCTTAAAATCCTGTTGAAAACCATTCCGGCCGTTCTGTCGGGAAGGGGGGCTTATTGAGATGAACGCGGCGTTGATTTGTCCGGGAGAACGGCCTTCGGTCAGCGCGCTGGCGCAAAGCACGCCGCTGGCACTGACCCCCATCCTCGGGAAGACATTGTTGGAATACTGGCTGGACCACCTGGTGGACCGCGGCGTGCGCCACGTCTGAAGGTGGAAGTTATGGCCGAAGAGCGCGAATTGACACCCGCCGAAGCAATTGCCAGATATCGCGCCCGGGGCGATTCTGACTGGCCCTCTGAAGCGGACAACGTGAGGGTGATAGATTTCCTGCCGGACGCACCCGAACGTCCCTTGTTCCGCAGCTATCACGACTTCTTCGCGATCGTGAAACACCTGCTGCCGCAGGCGGCGGCGGCGCCCGACCGCGTTGGACTGCGCAGAGTGAAGCCGGGCGTTTGGATTGGACTGCACAGCCGCGTGTCTCCCGACGCCGATTTACAGGCGCCGTGCTGGATCGGAGCAAACGTCCTGGTCGGTCCACGAGCGGTTGTCGGGCCGGACGCCATCGTCGAAAACGGCACGGTCCTGGCCGCGGACACGGAGATTGCGGACAGCATCGTGGGCCCCGAGACGTACGTCGGCGAGTTTACAGAGGTGAAACATTCACTGGCCTGGGGCAATATCCTGATCAACTGGCAGAGCAACTCCTGCACGCACGTGCCGGACGCCTTTTTGCTGTCGCCGTTGAGCCAACGCGCGGCCCCCGCCCGCGAAGGTCATTGGCTCGGACGCGCCTTGGCGCTCGTGGTGTTGACCTTGACGCTGCCTTGCGCGTGCTACGCCGTGATGAAAGCCTGGCTGCGAGGCCAGCGGGCATGGCGGCCGCTGATGGCGGTGCGCCCGCGCGCGGCCCTCCATTCCGCGGATGTGTTGACCTACCACGAGTTGACCGCAGTGGGGGACTGGCTGAAGCGCTGGCCGCAGTTGTGGAAGGTGGCGCTGGGAGACTTTGCCTGGGTGGGAAATCGCCCGCTGAGTCCTGCCGCCGCGGTTACGCTGACGAGCCATTTTGAACGGCTCTGGCTGAAGGCGCCAATCGGATTGTTTTCCCTCGCCGATGCGGAGGCCTGCGCGGAGCTGTTCGATCAAGAGGCGCGCGTGCTTGCCAGCTTTTACGCCCTGCGAGCGGACTGGCGGCTGGATCTGACAATTCTCAGCCGCGTTCTTGGCCTGCGTCTGTCCAAACGCATCTCTTTTGACAATCACCCATGAAGATGGAGCTTCATGGAGACGCGTTGCGGGTATCCGGGGGCCAGGAACTCCACGCCGTCAACGCCGCCGCTTTTCATGACGCGGTCAAAGCAGCCATGACCGATGCGGTCAAGGATATCGAAATTGACTTTTCTCACATGACCTTCCTCGACAGTTGCGGTTTGGGGACGCTCGTGGCGCTGCGGAAACTGGTCGGCCGTCGCGGCGGGGTGGTCCGTCTGCTCAATCCCACGCCGGCGGCGCAGCAGATGCTCGAGTTGACCCGTCTGTACCGGGTGTTGGAGGTGGTGAAACGCGAGGAAGTCGCGGCCACGTCTGGCTAGAGGAGACGCAGTCTTATGGCGCCCAAAATCCTGGTGGCGGACGATCAATTGCACATGCTGCGCCTGATGCAACACGAATTGGAACCGGAAGGCTACCAGTTGCTCCAGGCGCGCGACGGATACGAGGCGGTTGAAACGGCGCTGCGCGAAACTCCGGACCTGCTGGTCCTGGACGTGATGATGCCGAAGATGGATGGTTTGACGGCACTGCGCCGGCTCAAAAGAGAAAAGGCCACCCGCTCCATACCGATCATCATCCTGACCTCCAGCCCGCACGAGTTGATGCGTCAGGAAGCTGAATTCTCCGGCGCAGACGCGGTATTGACCAAGCCTTTCAGCCCCACGCGGCTTTGCCAGGAAATCCGACGGCTGGTTTCAGGACGGCAGTCCGGAGAGACTCAGCCGGCTCATCGCTCATGAAAGCCATTTTGCCGCTGTTCATTTTTATCGATGCCTGCGGTTGGGAGATCATCAGGAACGATCCCTTTGGCCGCAGCTTCGCGCCCGGCCGCAAGCGGCTCGAGTCGGTATTCGGGTACAGCTCGGCCTGCGTCCCCTCCATCCTTTCCGGGCGCTGGCCGGAGGAACACCACAACTGGTGTTACTTCGTTTACGATCCGAACCGCTCGCCGTTCAAGTCTCTGCGTCCGCTGCGCTGGCTGCCGAGGGCGATCACGGGTCGGCGCCTGTTCCGGCGATGGCTCAGCAGGTTCGTGAAAGTTCAACTGAAGTTTCGAGGTTACTTCGACCTCTACAACATTCCGTTTAAATACATTTCACTGTTTGATTTCACGGAAAAAAAAAGCCCGCTCAAACCCGGCGGCCTGAACCGGGGGCCGAATATCTTCGACTTTCTGGAAATTCGCGGAATCCCGTATCATGTGAGCGATCCAGCCAGGAGCGAACAGGATAATTTGCAGATCGTCACTGCGGAGATTCGCTCGGAGCGAATCGACTTCGCGTTCGTTTATTGGCCGGAACTGGACGGGCTTCTGCATCGGGTCGGCAACCGATCGCCTGAGGTTCCCGCGAAACTCCGGCAATACGAGCAACGGATCGAACAACTGTTGTCGGCGGCCCGCGGGCACTACGAGGAAGTCCGCCTCTACGTGCTCAGCGACCACGGCATGGCCAACTGTGACGAGTTGCTCGACCTCAAGGCCAGGATCGAGGGGCTCGATCCGAGGATGGAGCAGGACTACGCCGCCGTGTATGACTCCACGATGGTGCGCTTCTGGTTTTTCAACCCGCGCGCGCGCCAACAGATCACTGAATGTCTTCGGAAAGTCCCGCAAGGCTCCATCCTCTCGGATGAGGAATTGAAGGCGCTGCGGACCTTTTTTCCAGACGGTTATTTCGGCGAGCTGATTTTCCTCGTGAAGGAGGGAGTTTTGATTGTGCCCAGCCATATGGGCGAGCGTCCCATCCGCGCCATGCACGGCTATCATCCGAAAGAAAAGCAAAGCTACGCTGCGCTGTTGACCAATCAGGCGGAAGTCGCCGCCGATATTGCGGCCATCCCGGACCTTTTCCGCCTGATGACCCGCGATGCCGAACTGGCGAAGGCAAGAAATGGAAAATCTCAAGCCGACTCGGAGTGGTTGAACCCCGGGTTGACCCCGTTGGAAGCAGATCTCCAGGAAGCCGGAAAGGCCGCCGCGAAACTCGCACCCTCATGAAACAATCGGGTTCCTCCATTCAAAGTTTCGAGGCCTTTCAGGCCAAGTCTTATTTCAACGCCCTGGACGGGCTGCGCGCAGTTTCGATTCTGATGGTGCTGCTGCATCACGTGCCGCGGTTTCACCAGACCTGGGTGCGCACGCTGCAGGAGAACGGCCGATATGGAGTCGCGTTTTTCTTTGTCATCAGCGGGTTCCTGATCTGCACCTTGTTTCTGCGCGAAGAGGAAAAAACCGGGAAGATCGATCTCTGGAAATTCTACGGCCGCCGCGCCCTTCGGCTGCTGCCGCTTTATTACGCGGCGTTGTTGCTGCAAGCGATTCTGGTTTTTGCCCTCAAACAGTACACACCGGAAAATCAGGCGCTCTTCGTGGAAAAGCTGCCCGCTTATCTGTTTTATTACAGCAACTGGCTGGCGACCGCGACTCAAGGTCCCTTTTTCTGCTCCTGGTCGCTGGCGGTGGAAGAACAGTTTTACCTGGCCTTTGGATTGTTATTGTTCCTCGGCAGTCGCCGGTTCGTTATTGGCGCCGCCCTGGCCGCGCTGTTCGTCAAAGCCGTCGTCTATGAGTGCTTCGGTACTATCGATGCCGACTCCGCGCTTTGGCGGGTGGTTTTCAGTTATCAGGAGTCGATCTTATTGGGGGTCCTGATCGCCTTCGCCCTGAACCGCCGTCAGGGGTATGAGTTTTTCGCGCAGTGGCTGCGCCCCGCGTGGGCGCCCGCGGCTCTCGGTGCCGCAACGGCGATGTGGATATGCGCCCATCCCATGGGGACCCAGAGTACTTGGGACGCGCAATTGCTCTATTTGCTCATGACACTGACCTTGACCGGCCTGGTCATTCGACCCGTCACGCCCGTGCTCGGCGGCAGGTTCATGAGTCATCTGGGAAAAATCAGTTACGGCATTTATCTGCTCCACATGTTTGTCATCAGCCTGGCGAAAAAATTGCCTGGAGGAACATCTCCTGCAGTTTGCTTCCTCGCCAGCTCGATCGTGGTCATCCTCATCGCGTCTTTGGTTTACAAATATTTTGAATATCCGATCATCGCGTTTTACAAAAAAAAGCTTTCGCCGCTCGCTGCAAACAAGGCTGTTCCCGGCCCGGGGTCGAAATCAGCCTTGCCGGAGTCGCCAACCGAATCGCCAAAGAATCTGGCCAGGGCTCCGTCAGGAGCGGCATAGCGGCCAACGAGCCCCGGGTCGAAGACTTATCGGTTTTCAACTTTCGGAAGGGAATATCTCCGTGCGCGGACCGCGCCGGCACCAGGACCGGTGCGCACGCCTAAGGCTTTACCGCGATATAGGATTTCGTGAGACCGAATACTCTCTCTGAATAAATGGAGGCATCGGGGAACAGGGCCTTCACCTCGTTTTTTTTCAACAACCGAAATTCGCCGAGGGTTCGCATGGCCTGTTCTCTGGATTGTTTCCGGCCGATGTAACCGAGCGAAAACCGGCTGATGAGCATCAGTCTTGCCGAAAGGGGCAGCCAATGGAAAAAGGGGAAGATGAAATGAGGTTCAATGGGAAAAAAGAAATTGGGAGTCTGGATAAAGTATCGTTTCCCCACGCGTCTTACCTCGTTGGCCATGCGCCTTTGGTTTTCATAGGTTCCCAAATGTTCAATGACGGAGTTTGAAAACACAACATCGACGGACTTGTCCGTGAACGTGTCGAGCTTGCGCGCGTCTCCGACAAGGGA
>QHPW01000493.1 GCA_003219675.1 Verrucomicrobiota bacterium | reverse complement strand
ACACCACTCGAGTTGCTTGGCCATGTTTTCCTCGATCATGTGCATCGGGATGTGGCCTGGCCCTTCGTTCATCACCTGCACCCCGTGTTTCCACGCGCGCTCGGTGAGTTCACCCTGCACTTTGAGTTCAGCAAACTGGGCCTCATCGTTCGCGTCGGCGATTGACCCTGGACGAAGTCCATCGCCAATGCTGAAACTGACATCGTAGGCGGCCATGATCTCGCAGATGTCGTCCCAGTGGGTGTAGAGGAAGCTTTCCTGGTGATGCGCCAGGCACCATTTGGCCATGATGCTGCCTCCGCGGCTGACGATGCCGGTCATGCGATGCGCCGTGAGCGGGATGAAGCGCAGCAACACCCCGGCGTGAATCGTGAAGTAATCCACACCTTGCTCGGCCTGCTCGATGAGGGTGTCGCGGTAGATTTCCCAGCTGAGGTCCTCGGCCTTGCCGCCGACTTTTTCCAGAGCCTGGTAAATCGGCACCGTGCCGATGGGCACCGGCGAATTTCTCAAAATCCATTCGCGCGTGGCGTGGATGTTCCTGCCGGTGGAAAGGTCCATGACGGTGTCCGCGCCCCACCTGGTGGCCCAGCGCATCTTCTCGACCTCCTCCTCGATGCTCGAGGCGACGGCGCTGTTGCCGATGTTGGCGTTGATCTTCACGAGGAAGTTGCGGCCGATGATCATCGGCTCGGATTCGAAGTGGTTGATGTTGGCCGGGATGATGGCGCGGCCGGCGGCGACTTCGGCGCGGACGAACTCCGGCGTGATTTCCTTCGGGATGCGCTGGGGAAAGCGGCGGAAAACGGAAGGCGTTGAATCGTTGAATCGTTGAATCGTTGAATCGTGATTCGGCGAGCCGGGTCCGGCGTGTTGTTTGTTGAGGTCATTGCGGACAATATCGTGCGAAAGGTCACCGATGTGGGGCGCATCGGTGGACACGCGAGGCGCGTGTGCTCCCACCATGTTCTCGCGGATGGCGATGAACTCCATCTCCGGTGTGATAATGCCCTGCCGAGCATACCAGAGCTGCGTGACGGGATGGCTGGCTGACGCGCGCATCGGACGTCGGGGTTTCAAGTTTCGAGTTTCAAGTTTGAAGTTGGTTGGGTCCTGACGCCGGGCAGCGTGTGCGTGGTGCGCTTCGGACAAGTAGCCATCGTCGAGCGGTTTCAGCTCGCGGCCGTCGTATTCCTCGACGTCGCCGCGACGCAGAATCCAGTCGCGACGCAGGGCCGGCAAGCCGTCCATGACCGTGCCTTGATATGCGGGATCACCCCATGGTCCGGAGCAATCGTACACGCGCACGGGCTCGTTGACCTCGATTCGGCCGCTGAAAGATTTCGCGGGTGTGAGTTCGATTTCGCGCATCGGCACGCGGATGTGCGGGTGGATTTGGCCCGGCACGTAAACGCGTTTGCTGTTGGGTAACTCGTCGGAACTGTGCGGCTCGGATTCGACGACGCGAGTCGCCTCGTCGGACAGGCGAGCCGCCTGTGCTACCCGTGCGGTTTCGAACGAATCTTTGGTCGCGATCATAACTTTGGTTCACAGTTGAGAGTTGATGGTTGATAGAATCAAACCGACAACTCATCGCCTGAACCTTGCTGGTGAAGCTTTTGAAGAGTTGCCCGAAGCGCATTGGCCGCCACGCGGGTGGCTCCCTTCGCCAGCATTACCTGGAGCAGGTTCGACGGGTCTCCTGCGCTCCCGCGCGGGACTCTCAGCCTTCATCCCGCGCTCGCGGGACCGGTTGGCTCCCCTCTGGATGAATGGAAAGTAGAACCAACTTCCGGCCAGGTCAAGCCGTCGAAAACGACGGTAGTGTGCTAATCTGCTTAAGGTGGGTGCGCCGCCGCCGCGGCGCACGGCGGCCGCAGCACCGCCGCCACCAAATTAGGGCACTACCAAAACGACGGTTAAAGCAGGGTTCCGTGCAGAATGTGATACGCCACGGTGAAGTAAATGACGATGCCGGTGACATCAACAAGAGTCGCCACGAACGGAGCCGAGGATGCGGCGGGGTCAAATCCGAGGCGGCGCAGGAGGAACGGCAGCATGGAGCCCACGACGCTTCCCCACAGCACCACGCCGACCAGACTCAACGCCACCGTGGTTGCCACGAGGGCGTAGTGTGTAGTGTAGAGCGTCTCTTTATGCGGCCAGACAAAAATCCGAATCAGAACAATCAAGGCCAACACCGCCCCGAGCGCCACTCCCGCCATCAGCTCGCGCCGCAATACCTTCCACCAATCGCGCAAGGTCACATCCCGAACCGCCATGGCGCGAATGATCAATGAAGTCGCCTGCGACCCTGAATTGCCGCCGCTCGAAAGAATCAGCGGAAGGAAAACGCCCAACACCGCCGCTTTGGCCATTTCCGCCTCGAAGTAACCCATGGCCGTGGTGGTGAACATTTCGCTGATGAACAGAATCGACAGCCAGCCGGCGCGTTTCCTGACCATCGACAGCATGGCGATCTTTAAATAGGGAGCCTCGAGCGCTTCCATGCCGCCCATTTTCTGGATGTCTTCGGTGGCCTCCTGTTCCGCGACGTCGAGCACGTCATCCACCGTCACGACGCCGACCAACACGTCCTTGGAATCAAGCACCGGCAAAATGGTGCGGTCATATTTCCTGAAAGCGGCGACCGCGGTCTCCTGGTCGTCGGTCGCGCGGAGGGCGAAAACCTGATGATCGAGCAGTTCACCGACCGGCGTGTTCAACTCGGCAGTGACCAGATTGCGCAGCCGCACCGAGTCCACGAGACGGCTCTTTTCATCCACGACGTAAAGCTGGTTCAGCGATTCGCGTTCGCGGCCCACTTTGCGCAGGTGAGCAAGCACCTCCGCTACGGTCCAATTCTGCTGAATCGCGATATATTCAGGCGTCATCCGCCGCCCGATTGAGTCCCTGGGATAGCCCAGGAGGTCGGCGGCGATCTTGCGCTCAGCCGGCGAGAGCAGATTCAGCAGTTTCTGCGTGGCCGCCGAGGGCAACTCTTCCAGCAAAGCGGTGCGATCGTCCGGCGGCATTTCGTTCAGGATCTGCGCCACCTGCTCGTTGCCCAACGCCTGCACGAGTTTCTCCTGGTCCTCGACGCTCAGGTATTCGAAGACTTCAGTGGCCAGTTCATGCGGCAGGATGCGAAGCAACACCGCCTTGTCATCTGCGCTGAGGTCGCCGAGGATTTCCGCGATGTCGGGAGCCGGGAAATCGCAGAGGATTGCGCGGAGTTGATTGAAGTTCCGCTGCCGGATCAGTTCGACCAGCTCGGGTTGAAGCAGACTGCCGATCATTCGCAAAAATCAAACCGCGACGAAGGACAAATGCCAAGCAGCAAAGTTTGACGAGGTGTGAACCGCCGGGCAGCGGTGGCTGATTCATGAGCAGAGAGCGTCGTGGGCAGGAGTCTCCGCACAGAAAAAGGCCGTTCCGCATCGCACGGAACGGCATTGTTTAGACCGCGCAGGACGTATCCTGCTCAGGCCTCGAAAGACTTTCCACAACCGCAGCTTTGACGCGCGTTCGGGTTGGAGATTTTGAACCCCCCGCCATTCAGCTCATCTTTGAAATCAATCACCGAGCCGCGGAGATAATTGGCGCTGAAAGGATCCACGAGCACGGAAACGCCGTGGAGTTCGGCGGAAAAATCATCCTCCCGCTTCTCATCGAACACCATGCTGTACTGCATCCCGGAACAACCGCCGCCCTCGACGAAGAGCCGCAGCGCTTTGCCTGCGTTTTTCTCCTCCTTGGCCAGAAGCGTCCGGACGTGATCAGCGGCATTTTCCGTCAGGGTGACAACAAAGTTATTTTCAACCACTGCATCCATAATACGATTAACTATTGCAAACTATCAGAGCGATGCTGCCGTGTCAAACACCGGCGGATCAGTTTTTAGCCGATTCGATATGCGAACGCAACGGCGCCAGCTTTTCCAACTTGAGCTGCCAGGTTTTTCGGAGCGTCGGCGCCAACTCGTCCCGCAAGCGTTCATACAGCTTCGCGGCCACGTCCCATTGGCGCAGTTCCTCGGCCAATCGTGCCGCAGCTATCGCGGCAGCTTTCACCCAAAAAGGGTCCGCGACCTCCTGTTCTCTCAGGTTCTTTCCTTCCACGACCTGCCAATAGTGTCCGAACGCCTGATCCAACAGGTTGGTTCGCTCCGCGTCCCTGGCTTCCTGGGCTTGCCTTTCGAGCACCTTGGCCAGTCCGACCTGCGCGAGGCTGCGACATGTCACGTCCGCCAGGTCCGAGTTGAGCGCAAGGGTGTATGCCTTGACAGCGCGCTCGTAGTCTTTCGCGTCCCGCGTCTGCCCCGCCAGTTGAGAGTAATAGGCGCCCATTTGACCCCAGGCCAAAGGAGCCAGGGCGTTGGTTGGAAATTCAACGGGGATTTTGCCCAGAACAACGATCGCCTCCTTGTAGTTCTCCAGCGTATTGATCGAGTCCGGCACAGCCTCCGGATAGCGAACATAAGTGTCCGCCAGCGCGTAATACGCTTCGGGTAAGAGCGGCGAAGGGGAGTTCAATTTCTTCAACTCATTGATCAATCTTGTAAAATAATTCGTGGCGTCGCTGTAACCCTGGCGCGCATACGCGGATCGACCCGCCATCATCTGCGCCTGAAAGGAGAGTTCCGATGGCGACCATTTGGTGTTCTGAAAAACCTTCTGATAATTCTCTTCGGCGTTTACGTAATTCGTCCCTCCCCCTCCCCGCCGGAAATAATAGGTCGCGATCCAGTATTGCGCCTGCGGCGCGAATTGATGCGTAGGAAAGTGAGCGACAAAATTGGTGAAAAGCCTGAATGCGTTTGATTCGTTCCCCGCGAGGTCGCTGGCCCACGCGCGATTACTCCCAGTCACCTTCCAGTTCGCGCGTTCGGACGGCCGCCAGTTCAACTTCCGGCAGCATCGAAGACTGTGGAAACCGATCGATGAATCGGGCAAAAAAATCGCGCGCCCGGGCCGGGCTGGCCAGGCGGCCCAACGCCTGGCCGTAGAGCAGCAAACTGCGATCGTTCAAATCGCCGGGCGGATAGTCGGCGAGTATTTTTTGGACGGCCTGATCGGCGCTCGCCAGATTGTCCAGTTGAATGCTGGCGCGCACAATCTGGTAAAGGGCATGCCCGACCAATCCGTTCTGGACCTCGGGCAGCTCGGCGTAGTTGGTGGCGACCTGCCAATAATTCATGAGCGCGCCTGCGTAGTTCCCGAGGTTGAACTGGCAATCGGCCAGCTTGAATCGCGCGACGGCTTGCTCTTTCGAGCGAGTCAGTTGCTCTGCGGCAGTCCGGAAGGCCAGCAAACTGTCGGCGATCCGGTTTGTGTCTCTGCCGGCCTGGCCCTCCTCCCAAAGGCACCAGCCCAGACCGAGTTGCGCCCTGGCGCCCAGGGGACTGTTGGTGTTGGCGATCATCTGGCCGAACTGCGCTTTGGCTTGTTGCAACAGGTTCGACGCGTTTCCCCGCGGTTCTTCCGGCAGTTCATAATACTCCTTGAGCCGCATTTCCCCCAACGTCAACCTCAAGGTATCCAGACCCGAGTCCTGGGGGTTTTGAACCACGAACGCTTCGAGCCGCCTGGCTGCCTCCCCGACTTTCTGTTGCGCCAGGGTCAATTTGACGATCTGCTGTAATGCCTGCTGGCGGCGTGCCGGCGGCGCATTGGTCCTCAGGTTTCCTTCATAAGCCAGAATGGCGGATTCCGTCCGGCCTTTCTGCTCAAAGATCTCCCCCCGCAACGCCGCCGTGTCGGCCTGCCAATTCAAAGAAGCGGCGTTCGTGACCGTGGCGAGCTGGCCGAGCAGGTTGGTCGTGGTGTGCAGAGCCGAGTCCAATTCCTGCCCGGCCAATTGCAGGCGCGCCAGCAAGTACAGGCGTTCCCAGCTCAATTCCGGCGCCAGCTTGCGGTCCCCCAGCCGGGTCATCTCTTCTTCGCCCTCCCGAAACTTTTTCAAACCCAGATAAGCTTCGCCGAGCAGCAAACGGCCGCGGATCACCAGGTCGGCGTCCGTCTGCTTTTGTGCCGCCTGCTGAAATGCCCCCTCCTGCGGGCCGAGCAGTTCGACCGTTCGCTGCAGGTCGCCGAGTTTGAACCGCGCGTAAGCCTCTCCCAAACTCGCGTCCAGCCGGCGGGAGGAGTCGGGAAACTCGCTCAACATCCCGGCAAAAGCCGCGGCGGCGCCGGCATAATCACCTTTCTGGAACAGACACTCCGGGATCCAGTATCGGTACTGGTCGGCCAGTTTGCCCGCGTTGACCAGGCGCTCGCGCAACAGCGCCAAGGCATCATCGTATCTCTTCAGTTGATAGCGACACTGGGCTTGCAGCAGAACCGCCTCGGGAACCTCGTCTGAAGCGGGATAATTCTTTATGAATTCGGCAAATTCCTTTTCCGCCAGGTTGAAAACGAGGCCGTCAAAGGAGCGCAGCGCGACCTGGTACACTTTCTGTTCGGCCCCGCCGGCGGCCCGCAGCGCGGTGCAGGCCAACAGACCCAACACGCCGAACAACCGACACACCGATTGCTGCATGTGAAACAGACGCATGGGCGCTGGCAAAAATTCTTTCAAGTTTCGACGCATCCTGGGGCCGCGGCGCAAAGGACGCGACGCAAAAATTGCCCGGTGTAGCTGCCATCGCACCGCGCGATCTCCTCCGGCGGGCCCTCAGCCACAATCCGTCCGCCTCCCGCCCCGCCCTCGGGACCGAGATCGAGGATCCAATCCGCCATTTTGATCACATCCAGATTATGTTCGATGACCAGCAGCGTGTTGCCCGAAGCGCGCAGTTTGAACAGGACTTCCAGCAGTTTCGCAACGTCGTGGAAATGCAGGCCGGTGGTCGGCTCATCGAGAATGTAAAGCGTGTGTCCGGTCGATTTGCGGCCCAGCTCCGCGGCCAGTTTGATGCGCTGCGCTTCGCCGCCGCTCAGCGTCGTCGCCTGCTGTCCCAGGCGTATGTAACCCAGCCCCACTTCCGCCAGCGTCAGGCAGGGTTCATAGATTTGCGGCACGGCGCGGAAAAAATTCACGGTTTCGTCCACCGTCATCGCAAGCACGTCGGCGATGTTCATCCCTTTGTAGGTGATTTCCAGCGTCTCGCGATTGTAGCGCTTGCCGTTGCAGGCCTCGCAGGTCACATAGACCGGCGGCAGAAAGTGCATTTCAATCTTGATCAAACCGTCTCCCTGGCATTTTTCGCAGCGGCCGCCCTTGACGTTGAAGCTGAAACGTCCTGGACCGTAGCCTCGCACTTTTGATGTGGGCAGTTTCGCGAACAAATCGCGAATGGAATTGAACATTCCGGTGTACGTCGCCGGGTTGCTGCGCGGTGTCCGGCCAATCGGCGTCTGATCAATCACGATGACTTTGTCCAGGTTCTCCATCCCGCGCAGCTCGCGATGCGCGCCGGGCCGCTCCTTCGATCCGTGCAACCGGCGAAACAGGGCGCGGGTACCCAATGGAATCCGCGCATCGAGGTCTTTCAGATTGTTTTCCCTCGCGCCCAGGACCTCCAGCCAGCCTCGGTCGCGCGATGGTTTGATACGCTTCCTCGGGACCGGAATGGACAGTTCGCCACGCAGGTATCGGGCTGTCAAAGACCGGGAATCCGCCACGACTTCGGATAACGTTCCCGACGCCACAACTTCGCCTCCGTGAACGCCGGCACCCGGCCCCAGATCGATAACATAGTCGGCGCGGCGGATCGTCTCCGCGTCATGCTCGACGACGAGCACCGAGTTGCCCAGTTCGCGCAAGCCTTCCAGCGTTTTCAGGAGTTTCTCGTTGTCGCGCTGGTGCAGTCCGATGCTGGGTTCGTCCAGAATATAGAGCACCCCCACGAGTCCGGCGCCGATCTGCGTCGCCAGTCGAATCCGCTGGGCTTCGCCGCCACTCAGCGTTCCGCTCTCGCGGTCCAGCGTCAGATACCCCAGACCCACGTCGCGTAAAAAGCGGAGCCGCGAGCGGATTTCCTTGATGATTTCCGCGGCGATTTTCCGCTGAAAGTCGCTCAGCTTGAGTTCTGCGAAGAATTCATCCGCTTCGGCTATCGAGAGCGCGCAGACATCCATGATCGACAAACCGGGGATCGGTCTGGCGGTTTTTGGTTTCGAGTTTCGGGTCCCGGATTTCGCTTCCGGCGCTTCGTCCCCGAGTGTGACCGCAAGGATTTCCGGCTTGAGCCGTCGGCCGCCGCAGGCGTCGCAAGGTTGCGGGCTCATAAAGGCCTTCAGGCGATTCTTCGTGAACTCGCTTTCGCTTTCCTGATAGAGCCGTTCGAGGTTGGGAACCACGCCCTCAAATGGACGCATGATCCTGCTCATTTTGCCGGTGCGCCAGAATTGAAACTCGATTTCCTCCGAACCCGAGCCCCGAAGCAACACCCTTTTGAAATCATCCGTCAGCGCCTTATAGGAAGCTTCAAGGCTCTGGCTGTAATGCTGCGACACAGCGCGCAACAGGCTCTTGTAATAAGCGACCATTCTCTTTCCGCCGCGCCGCCACGGCAGAATCGCTCCCTGCTCGATCGATTTTTCCGGGTCGGGGACGATCAACCCTTCATCGAAGACCATTTTCTGGCCGAGGCCGTGGCAGACCGGACAGGCGCCAAATGGCGAGTTGAAGGAAAAATGTTTCGGCGCCAGGGTATCAAAACTCTGGCCGGTGGCCGGACTGTAGAGCCGGGTTGAATAAAGGGTTTCGGTCCACGGGTCGCTGTAGCCGCCGACGTGCGGGCCCGATTGAAGGGCGGAATGACCAGCCTCCCCCTCCTCACGTCGGGGGCCGCGGGCCTCGGGCGGTTGATGCAACACCAGCAGCCTTCCCTCGCCCCATTTCAGCGCAGTCTCGACCGAGTCGCTCAGACGAATCCGGATTTTGTCGTCAACCACCAGGCGGTCCACCACCACCTCGATGGTGTGCTTTTGCCTCGGGTCGAGCTGGACGCGGACGTTGGCTGCCAATTCAACCAACTGCCGGTCAATTCGCGCGCGGACGAACCCCTCTCGCGCCAGCCGTTCGATCACATCGCGAAATTCTCCCTTTTGGTCCTTCACCACGGGCGCAAGGAGCATCACCCGGGTTCTCGGCGGCAGGGCAAGGATTCTATCAACCACGTCACTGGTCGTCTGATGGGTGATTGGCTCGCCGCTGACCGGGCAATGCGGTTGCCCGACGTTCGCAAAGAGCAGGCGCAAATAGTCGTAGATCTCCGTGGTGGTTGCGATGGTCGAACGTGGATTCGCGCCGGAGCCGCGCTGCTCGATCGCGATGGCCGGCGACAGCCCCTCGATGTAGTCCACCTCGGGTTTTTGCATCTGGTCCAGGAACTGGCGCGCATAGGCAGACAGCGATTCGACGTATTTCCGCTGTCCCTCGGCAAAGATGGTGTCGAACGCCAGCGACGATTTTCCCGAACCGCTCAGCCCGGTGATCACGACCAGCTTGTCCCGAGGAATGTCGAGCGTGAGGTTTTTCAGGTTATGCTCGCGCGCACCGCCGATTCGGATGAATTCCTTCGCCATAACCGGAATTGTTTCATCAAATAATCCGACTAGCTTAAGCGATGGTGAAACGGAAGTGAAGCCAGTTGTCCGGCAGGGGGTGTCCTGATTTGCTTAAGGTGGGTGCGCCGCTGCCGCGGCGCACGGCGGTGCCGCAGCACGGCCGCCACCAAATCAGGACACTACCGTCCGGCAACGTGAACCGACACCGTTAAGGCAACAAAAGCAGTCGGTAGAATCGGAATCCGCTCAGACCCCCGATCTGCGACCCGTCGTCGCTAAACGTGAAATCGCCGTTGGCCGATGTCACCACGTTGGTAAACGTCGTCCAAACCGGCGGAAGATTCGTCGTGTATTGCACCTGGAACTGCTCCGTCGCCGCCGCAGTCCAGTTCAATACAAAACCGCCCGGGCTCATCGTCAGACCCGTAAAATTGATCAACGGCGATGCAGCCGCAGTTCCCTGGACCACGCGGAAGAACATCTGCGTGCCTGTTATCGGCACGCAA
>QHPW01000492.1:2952-3707 GCA_003219675.1 Verrucomicrobiota bacterium | reverse complement strand
GCCTTCTTCTCTTTGACCTTTTTGCCCGCAGCCGCCCTTTCAACAAGGTCGGCATCCGCAGGGAGCGCGGCGGGGGCGGCGAAACTGCTGGCTTTGCTTTCGATTTCAGCCAGGGCCGCCTGCACGTCGGGATCGTCCGGATAGCGCTGGAGGATGCTCTCGTATTCGAGGATGGCCGAGGAAAGCTGGCCCAACTGCACGTAAGCCTGGGCGATGCGCTTGGAGGTGTTGACCACCTCCTTTTGCCGACCGAGTTTGAAATAGGCTTCCTTGAGGATTTCCAGCGACTGATAATCCAGCGGTTGCGACTGAGTAATGACTTCGAACATCTCAATTGTCTGTAACAATTGAGCTTCTTCGTTCGAGGTCAACGTCGCGGCCATCGCGGCGATAGTATTTGCTGATTGGGACGCCTTTGTCGAGACCCAGCTTGTCTAGCAGGCCTTTTCCCGTTTCGCTCGGCCAAACGTTACTGCCTGGGCTTATTCAAAGCAACCCTCTTTACCCGCATGCGACCGCTGCAATCCCTAAGTGGTCTATTTCATAAATACGCACACGTTCGCGGCAATGGATTTTGGGCGGAGGCTAGGCGCTAGCGACGAGCATATCCCGCAGTGGATCTGTAAGGAGCGAGCAACAACGCCTCCGGCCAAAAGACATGCCGCCCTGCGGGTTGCCCCCAATTTGGCCCGTGGCTTCGTTGCTCGGTCGGTCGAGTATCGCTGCGGATACACTCCTTCCCTCGCGCCTCGCCA
>QHPW01000492.1:0-2821 GCA_003219675.1 Verrucomicrobiota bacterium | reverse complement strand
CAGGTTTTATGAACCGGGCGAGCAACGGGCCTCCAGGGTCAATGACCTGTTCGCGGCCATCGCGCCGCGCTACGACCTGATCAACGACCTGCAGAGCTGCGGGATGCATCGCTACTGGAAACGGCGATTGGTCCAACAGGCCGGGGTGCGGCCGGGCGAACGTGCCCTGGATCTCTGCTGCGGCACCGGCGACATCGCCTTCGCGTTGGCCAGGCAAGGCGCGCAGGTCGTGGGATTGGATTTCAGCCCGCCGATGCTGGCGGCTGCTCGAACCAGGCTCAGAGAGCAAACGCCGCCCGCAGGCTCATTCTTCAATCCGCAATTCCTGCGCGGCGACGCGTTGAGCGTCCCTTTTCCCGCAGACCGTTTTGACATTGTAACCATCGCATACGGGCTGCGGAACCTGGCGAACTTCGAACAAGGACTGAGCGAAATGTGGCGGGTCGCCAGGCCGGGCGGCCGGCTGCTCGTGCTCGACTTCGGCAAGCCGGGCAATGCACTGTGGCGTTCGCTCTACTTCGGCTACTTGAAACGGTTCGTGCCGTTATTCGGGAAAATTTACTGCCGCGACGCGGAAACATACGCCTACATTCTGGAATCGTTGGAGCATTATCCGGCGCAGGACGGCGTGGCGGCGAACATGCGCAGGTTGAACGGGGCGAATACGCGGCGCATGGATCTGCTCGGCGGCGCGATGAGCATCAATTACTGCGAGAAGCGCGTCGGCATTGCGCCTGCGCTACGCGAAAATTGAAGCTCGCTCACCGGGCTTCGCGAACGCGGATGAATACGCTGTTCCGGAACGTCCAATCTTGCTTGCCACTGAGACGCCGGCTTCATATATCTCCATGACCGCGAAAGCGGCGGATTTTGACCCCGGTGATTGCATCCGAGTCATCGGGAATTCTATCAGATGCTCGCCAAACGCGTCATTCCGTGCCTGGACGTGCACGACGGCCAGGTCACGCGCGGCGTCCGGTTCGGCAAAGCCGAAGCGGGCGAGCTGCGCAACGTCGGTGATCCGGTTGAGCTGGCCCTGCGCTACAACGAACAAGGCGCGGACGAGATGGTTTTCTTCGACATCACCGCCAGCGCCCACGGTCGCAAGACCATGGTTGATGTGATCGAGCGCGTCGCCGAGAAATGTTTCATGCCGCTGACCGTCGGCGGCGGCATCCGCGCGGTGAATGACATGCAAACCATGCTGCGGGCAGGCGCTGACAAGATCAGCATCAATTCCGCGGCGCTGGTCACGCCGGACCTCATTCGCGCCGGCGCGGAAAAGTTCGGCAGCCAGTGCATTGTCGTGTCCGTCGACGCGAAGCGCTTCGACCCTGGCCGCTGGGAGGTTTTTTCGCACGGCGGCCGGAAGCCGACCGGTCTGGATGCCGTCGAATGGGCCCAACGCGCGGTCGAGCTCGGTGCCGGCGAGATTGTTTTAAACAGCATAGACGCGGACGGCACGAAGGCCGGGTTTGACCTGGTCATCACGCGGCGCATCAGCGAATCCGTTGGCGTGCCGGTGGTCGCCAGCGGCGGCGCCGGGAAGCTCGAACACATGGCGGAAGTGCTGCTCGAAGGCAAAGCCGACGCGGTTTTGGCCGCGAGCATTTTTCATTTTGGCGAATACACCGTGAAGGAGGTGAAACAATTCCTGGCGAAACAGAATATTCCGGTGCGGTTGTAATCGATGGATTCTTGTTCCGGGCATGACGAATTCAGGGAATTCGTGTTAGAGTTTTTTCCTTTCGTCGGCTCCCCGACTATGAGACCAAGGTGAATAAGGCAATAAAGAAATCGGATGAAAAGCCACAACACGCTTCGGCTGTTGATTCCCAGGAATCCGGTAGCGGTAGGATTGATTGCGGTCATCCCGTCGCTATTACTGCTAACAATCAGGATAGATGCGGACACAGGCGTCCAGGCTTGGGTACAACGTTACGGCCAACCGGGGAGTGGCGGCCAAGCGGTGGCGGTGGACAAGAACGGCAGCGCGATCGTGACAGGGAGTTCGCGGGGCGGCGGGGGTTCTCTCGATTACACGACGATCAAGTACTCGCGTGCGGGCGCGCCACTGTGGACCAACTGGTACAACGGGCCGCAAGACAGCGAAGACTCTGCTCAAGCCGTGGCAGTAGATAGCAGCGGGAATGTGATCGTGACGGGATATAGCGTTGGCAGCCCAGCCAATCCTTTCATTGAATTCGGTACGGTAAAGTATTCGAGTGAAGGCGTGCCAGTCTGGACCAACCGTTACACGTATCCAGGGGACTCCAGCCAATATGGCTGCTCAATGCTGGTCGATGATAGTGCCAATGTGATCGTGGCGGGGTATTCAACAGGGAACATAAGCTCTCGGGGTTATGTGACAATTAAGTATTCAAGTGCGGGCTCGGTACTATGGACCAACCGCTACACAGGGCCGGCGGGTGGCGATGACTACTGTCGCGCCGTAGCTGTTGACAGCAGCGGCAACGTCATCGTGACGGGGGAGTCGTACGGCAACGGAAGCTCTTACGATTATGCGACGATCAAGTATTCCAACACTGGCGAGGCCCTGTGGACCAATCGCTACAGTTATCCAGGTAATTACGAAGACAGCGCATTCTCCGTCGTGGTGGACGGAAGCAATAACGTGATCGTGACTGGATACTCAGACAATGGAGGATCTGAAGACTTTTTGACGATCAAGTATTCGAGCGACGGCGTGCCGCTTTGGACTAACCGCTACGACGGGCCCGAGCATTACGACGAGCGTGCCCAAGCTGCAGCTGTGGACGCCAGCGGGGACGTAATCGTGACAGGGTATTCGATTTCTTAT
>QHPW01000491.1 GCA_003219675.1 Verrucomicrobiota bacterium | reverse complement strand
CAGTTGCTTGGTAGAAGGTTTGCAATCGTTCAAGCGCGGCCAGGGCATCGCGCGCTTGGCCAGCAGTCAGGGCGGTGACTTGCGAGCCTTTGGCCAGGTCCTTGACCAAACCATCGGCGTGACGCTTGGCTTCGCCATAGCGGAGGAAGGCTTTCATCATCCGCCTCCCTGCCGTAGTCCACGCGACGCGGTAAGACGAGTAGCTTTTGGACTTGCCGTAGATCCGAAGCGACATTTGTCAGGATTTTGTCAGGTTACAGGAGATTGTCAAAGCCGAAAGTGGATGAAGTTACTGATTCTAAAGGCTGAAAGCATGGTGCGGATAGCAGGACTTGAAACTGCACGCCTTGCGGCACTACCACCTCAAAGTAGCGTGTCTGCCAATTCCACCATATCCGCAACCCGCCGCAGCTTGAAGTAACCCGCAGCCCTGACGCAAGGTGATTTTGGGATGGCCTCGTCGCTCGCGGGGCCAAAAACACAAATGGTACCCCCGGCCGGACCTGGGCAGACCGACCTTCCGATGGTGAAAACGGAGCTCGAATTTGACTGAAGTTTTCTGCAAATTCCCCGTCCAAACTCCGCGTCGAAATCCTTTGTCGGTGGCTCGATTGAGGTGGATTTTGGTCCGATAATCGCTACTATTTTTGCCATGGCTGAAAAGAGCTTGACTGCGATTCCCCGTCCGTTGCGAGAGCAATACGAAAAAGGATTGGCCGCCATCCAACGCCAGAACCTCGACTACGCCATCGCCATCTTCGATCAGGTGCTGCAAAAGGAGCCGGGCTTTTACGCCTGCCGCGAGGCGTTGCGCGCCGTGCAGGTCAAACGGGCCGGCAACAAAGGCGGCTTCCTGAAAAAAATGTTCGGCACGGCAAGCAGTTCGCCGTTGCTCGCGAAGGGTCAAATCGCCTTGCGCTCCAACCCCGTCGAAGCGATCAACATCGCCGAGCAAATCCTCAACAGCGACCCGAACAACACCTCCGCGCACAAGATGCTGGCCGATGCCGCGCTGGCGGCCGACCTCCCGCGCACTGCGGCGCTGTCGCTGGAAATCGCGTTCAAGAATTCTCCCGATCGCGACGTGGCCATCAAATTGGGCCAGGCCCTTGCGAAATCGGGCCAGTCGGAAAAGGGCGAAAGGATTCTCGCGGAACTGGCCGGCACATTCCCCAACGACCCGGAGATTGCCAAGGTGCTGAAAAACGTTTCCGCCAGGCGAACCTTGTCTGAGGGGGGCTACGACGCGCTGGAGGGTGGCGGCGGTTCGTATCGGGACATCTTGCGGGACAAGCAGGAAGCCGTCGCGCTGGAGCAGGAGAAACGCTCCGTCAAAACAGAGGACGTGGCCGGGCGGCTGCTCGCCGAATGCGAAGCGCGAATTGCTCAGGAGCCGGGAAACCTTCGGCTCCTCCGCTCGGCGGCCGAGCTTTACACGCAGAAAAGGCAGTTCGACAAAGCGCTCGAATATTATCAGCGCATCATCGCCAGCGAAGGCGCCTCCGATCCCTCACTCGGCCGGCTGATCGCCGAGACCACCGTGAGAAAATTCGAACACGCCGTCCTCCAGCTCGACGCGTCCGCGCCCGACTACGCCGAGCAGTGCGCGCGGATTCACACCGAACGGCGGGCTTACGAACTCGAACAGGGCCGCAAACGCGTGGAAAGCTATCCGAACGATTTGCAAATGCGGTTTGAACTCGGAGAGCTTTACTTCCAGGCGGGCAAATTCAACGAGGCGATTTCGGAGTTTCAAAAGGCGCAGAACAATCCCCACAAGCGGGTCCAGGCGATGAGTTACCTCGGCCAATGCTTCGCGAAACGCGGCATGAACGACCTCGCCGCCCGAACGCTGCAGAACGCCATCAGGGAAAAACCGACCTTCGACGACGAGAAGAAGGAACTGATCTATTCGCTCGGCTGCGTGTTGGAGACCATGGGCAGGAAGGAAGAAGCCATCGAACAATTCAAACTCATTTACGAAACGGATATCGGCTACAAGGACGTGGCGGCGAAGGTGGATGCTTATTATTCGGGACAGTAGCCAAAACTTCTCAACCGGACCATCGCGCGGCCCCTTTTTGTGGTCGAGGTAACGGGCGCTTGAGAGACCGAAGAGGTCGCGCAGCTCAGGCAATGTCCCGGCGAACGGAGCGGGTCGTAAGCGCTAACGATCGCGTCGCAACAGGAACTCCGCGAGCGCTTCAAGCACGACGGCCTTGCCGCGAAAGATTCTGAGCGCGTCAAACGACCGGTCCGTGAGTTGTTGGGCGATCTTCCGCGATTTCTCCAGGCCGACGATGGCGGGATAGGTCGCCTTTTACGCTTTGGTGTCTTTGCCCGCTGTTTTCCCAAGCCGCTCGCTGGTTTGGGTCACGTCCAGGATGTCGTCGATGATTTGAAACGCCAGGCCAACATGGTAGCCGAAATCGGTCAGCGCCTTGAGCTGCGCCGGCGTGCAGTTCGCGCTCATGCCACCCAGCCGCGCCGAGCAGCACAGCAACGCCGAGGTCTTGCGCTCGTGAATGTATTTCAGTTCGTCGGCGGAAATCCGTTTGCCTTCGCCTTCGAGGTCGGCAACCTGACCGGCGATGAGCTGGAGTGACCCCGCGGCGCGGGCCACCTCCAGCACGATGTCCCGGTGCGAGTAACGCGGACCGTCCTTGCTCAGGGCGGCGATCTGAAACGCCTGCGTCAACAGCGCGTCGCCGGCCAGGATCGCGATGCCTTCCCCGAACACTTTGTGG
>QHPW01000490.1 GCA_003219675.1 Verrucomicrobiota bacterium | reverse complement strand
CAGGGTCCCGATCCATCGCCCAATCCCGAACCAGCGGGGCCAACGGGATGATTTCCGGCCGCCACGACTGCGTGCTCCATCGCACCAGCAGACGGCCGGGACACCCGAAATGGTTCTGACGCCTCAACATCATATCACTGTCCCCGTTCGAGGATGTTCCTGCTCCAGTTGCAAATAACCCTCACCTTTGCTCCCTCCACGTACTCGGCCCAGAGATCGAAGCTGGCCGGGTTGTTGGTCGGCTGCGTGGAGACATAACGCCAGGGATTGATTCGTTTTACGTTGGGGTCGGGGGAATTGAAAGGCGGCGGGAATCGCGGATCGTTCGAAGGCCAATCCACCGGAACTGCCAGGAGCTCGATGTCCGCAGGCAATGCAGCGATTGCCTTATGCTGGCTCGATTTAAACGATGCACACGGTTTGATTTCCCTGGCGTTGGCGCCTGCGTTCACAAAACCGTCGGTGTTAAAAAATGTCTGGACGGTGCTGGCGGAAAACTGTTGCGTCCGGTTGGGCAGGTGAAACTTGTTGTTCGGCTCCACAATGACCCCGCTCAGCTCATAAAAAAGCGAGTTGGTGACCGGATTGACCACGAGCGGATTGCGGCTGACGACATTGTCCGGCGGGTATTGATTGAACCTGGCGTGGTAAGCCTCAATGGCCGTGACCAACTGGTCCAGCTCGGCGCGGATGCGACTCTCCCTCAATTTCCTTCCGGTGTAGGCGCTCAGACCGACGATCAAACCGGCCAACAGCGCAATGATGCCAATCACCACCAATAGCTCGATCAGCGTGAAAGCGTCACCGGAGGCTTTCAAAATCCGACCAGCCGCCTTCGACCGTTGCTCCGTTCTTCCAGTCCGCTTGTCCAGGTTGTTTTGGGTTGTGTTCATTGCGATGCGCGGCGCTGCCGAGTCATCTTTCACGCAATTCCTGTTCCATTCTTTCGCTCAACCACTGCTTGATCATGCTCTGGTAATTCAGATAACGGGACCGCGCCAACCGTTTGATCCGCGCCAGCATCCGCGGGTCGATCCGCAATGTGATCGTCACCGATTCCGACGATTCCGCGGAAGTGGCCACCGACGACTCCATCAGCCGCAGGTCCGGGCGGTTCTCCGCCCAAAAGGCCGCCTCGGCCTCTTCGCGGTCGAAGAGCGGAACTTCTTCCCAACTCATGATGGCGTGCATAACCGTGTCGCGCTGCGTTGGCGGATCGTGATTGTCCTGAGCGAGATGCGCAGCGAGCCTTCACGTCACTTCGTAAGCCGGCGGTTTGGTCTTTCAGCCGCCAGTTTCGTGCCTGCGCTATTGCGCCAACATCTTATTCAATTTGCGCTGGTAGAAGAACTGTTCTTCCGGGTCGAACGGCCGGGCATAAATGACCCGGACCTGTTTCCCGTTCGTCCGATACACGCTGAAAACCCCGGTTCCGCCGGCCGATCGCCCCAGATTAAAGAACCTCGCTTGCACCGAAAACCGGGACGAATCCGGTAACAGCTTGATCGCGAACGGGTCCTCGAAAGACTCCTCAACATCCCGCGGCGTCAAAGAACTATCCCATTCAAAGGGCGCGTTGGTCCAATCAAACTCCATGGAGGGTTAATTGTAAATAAAACGCCCATGCAATGTAATGACAAAGTAAATACATTGGCGGGCTTTGGTTGTCAAACGATATTATTTAATGTTTCAAGAAAGAATGGCCACCGCAACGGGTGCGGTGGCCATTTTCGGAAAGGCTGAACGACCTGTTACTCGTCTTTCTTGCCGCTGCCGCCACTGGTCGCGTCGCCAAGCTGGTCGATAAGGCTGATCAAGGGCAGGAACAGGGCAATAACAATGCTGCCGACAATCACCGCCAGGAACACGATCATAATCGGCTCCAGCAGAGAAGTCATCGCCGAAACCGCGTTATCCACCTCGTCATCGTAGTTGTCCGCGATCTTCATCAACATCTCCGGAAGCGCGCCGGTCTGTTCGCCGACGTCCACCATGCTGATGACCATGGGCGGAAACACGTTCGACGCTTCCAGCGGCGCGGTTATGGTCTCGCCCTCCTTTACACTTTCGTGGACGGCTCCCACGGCCTCGCCGACGATGACATTGCCGGAAGTCTCCTTGACGATGGTCAACGCCTGGAGAATCGGCACACCGCTGCTGACGAGCGTGCCCAGGGTTCGCGTAAATCGCGAGATCGCGACCTTGCTGACGACCGGACCCAGGATCGGGAAGTTCAGTTTGAACCGATCAAACAAACGGCGGCCAAATTTCGTCCGCGTGAACAACTTCAGAGCAATGAAGAAACAGACGACTGAAATCAATGCGATTACGAAATGTCCGGCAATCACCCGGCTCACGTTCAGGACGAACTGAGTGAACGCCGGCAGGCTCTGGCCTTCGAGCATTTCCTTGAAAATCGCCTCAAACTTCGGAATCACGAAGACCATGAGGAT
>QHPW01000489.1 GCA_003219675.1 Verrucomicrobiota bacterium | reverse complement strand
GCTGCGGAGTTCGAGCTGATTGAACTCATCGACGGGGGCGAGACCCCGGTCATCACCTTCAAAAACCGGATATTTCAACTTGGGCGCCCCGTAGTCGGAACGGAAATAGAGGCGAAAGCTCTTTTTTGCAAAATCAGTGAAAACACCGCCGTACTCTTTTATGCCGCAGTCCTCGTGAAAGCCGGGTTCTCCATCCGGTCGCAGCCATTCGATGGAGGTTTTGACCTCGGTCGTGCCGTTGACCGTTCCCGGTGTGGTGAGAGAGACGCTCGGCAGATCCAATAAGCCGGCCCGGAGTTGCGCGGAGTAGGAAGGATTGCGCGTGATATTGGTATTCATTACGGAGGACGCAATGACGTTGCCAAGGAACAGATAAGTGTGGGTGTCCACATCCGTTGGAGCCCAGCCGTTCCTGAAGGCGGCGGCGCGAAGGACGGTGGTTCCGGAAACAATTATCGGCGCGGAGTAAAGAAATCCTTGAGTCGCGGTTGGCTCCGACCGGTTGGTGGTGTAGCGAATGATCGCGTCCGGGGTTGCGCAGGTGATCGCTACCGCAAAGTTCGTGTCGTAAAAGCCGCGATCTGCGCTGAACCGCGTATCCGCTACGACTCCGGCGAACGCGGCGCCATTTTCAACCCCCGGAGTCGGGGGACGGAAGAAGCCTGGGACGCCGTTTGAGCCGATGCCGTAGCTGACGTTCTTGAATTGCGCCGGGAACCTGCCGGCCGCGGGATAATTCGTTGGAAACTGCTGGAGAGTCCGGCCGGCGCCATCGACCAGCGCGAGATAATCTCCCTTGGCATCGAGACGGAAATTGGAGTGCAACTCGGCGTTCGGATCGCGCCGGTCCTTGCCTGAGGCAAACACGATGAGAAAGCCATTTGCCGGAATCCGCGCGGCGGGAAACGGCCATTGAAACGGATTCGTCGGATCGCCGGTAAGGTAATAACCGCTCGTATCCAGCCGGAACGGGTTCGGGTTCTTCAACTCGATCCAGTCGGATGCATCGCCATCCTCATCTTTCAGCGTGCCTTTGTTATCGGCGAGAAACTCACTGATCTGAGGCGGCGCGAGCGTGACATCCACACCGACCGTCACCTCCGCAACGGATTTCCCCGCTTCGTTCGTTGCGGCCAACGTGTAGGTCGTTGTGACGCCTGGTTGCACACGGACGAAGCCGTTGGTGGCGGGGACAGGGCCGATCCCGGGAAAGATGGTCGCCCCTGTAGCGCGAGTGATTTGCCATCGCAATGTGGCGGTTTCGCCCGCAGCAATGGTGTCGTCGTCCGCGGCGAAGACATCGATGTGCGGGACCAAAGCGCCATAAACTTCGACCTCCGCGATTTGAGGATTATAACCTGCCCCGCTGTGGTTCGCGATGCGAATGAAACGTCCCGCAAACGCGCCGCCGGGATTGTTTGTTCTCGTGATGGTGTCCACTCCGGCGACGCCGCAATTGGAGCCGTCCGCGCGCAGGGTTGCGCTCCAGTCAAGGACTCCGGCCTCACCGCCATTGTCGGCGTAGATTTCCACGCGATAATTCGTCAACCGTTCCGGGCAACAACCGTCCGCGCGATTGCGCAGGAGAATGCGATCCAGTTGATAAGAAGCGCCCAGATCAACTTCGAAGTAATAATCCAGAGTGCCGGACGACGCGAGTGGATGAGAAAAGGTGTTGGGGTCGCCATCCGTGAGGGCCGCGGGGACCAGGTTTCCCCAGGTTGCTGCGGAAGAGGCCACCGGCTTGCCGAGCGCCAGATTCGGTTGCGGCGGTTCCTGCGCGACCGCGTTCGAGGCGAACAGCAAAAGCTCCGCAACAACGATAATCCACCAGAGGGTCGCGGCCTTGAGCATAAGCGACCTTATAGCACGAATGAGGCCGGTTAGGAAGCGGTTTAGCCGGAGAAGGTGTCCGCGTTTGTAAAATATGCCAGGGATTTGCGCAAGAGGAAGTTGGGCTGTGAGCGCCCAGGTTCAGCGCAGCGCGGTCAGCGCCGCCTTGAAATCCGCCGGCCAAGGGGCTTCAAAGCTCATTTTCTTGCCCGTGCGGGGATGTTTGAAGGCCAGTTTGTGCGCGTGCAGCATCTGGCGCGGCGCGCCGTAGCCGGTCAGTTCTGCCAGCCGCTTGTTCTGGCGGTTGCCGTAGATCGCGTCGCCCACCAGCGGAAAGCCCAGGTGTTTGAAATGGACTCGAATCTGATGCGTGCGACCGGTGTGGAGCAGCGCCTCGACCACCGTGGCGTCCCGCAGCCGTTCGAGCACGCGGTAGCTCGTCCAGGCCTCGCGCCCGCTGCCGTCGGTCACCGCCATCCGCTTGCGGTGCGTTGGATGACGCGCAATCGCGGCGCGGACGTCGCCGCGTTCGGGCACGACCGCGCCGCACACAATCGCGTGATAAATTTTCGCCACCTCTCGCCCGGCGAATTGCGCGGAAAGCGCAAGGTGAGTCGGATCGTTCTTGGCAACGACCAGGCACCCG
>QHPW01000488.1 GCA_003219675.1 Verrucomicrobiota bacterium | reverse complement strand
GTTGCGTTCGGCGAACAACGACCATTCGTCCATGAACGCCAGGAGGGTGGCGCGGTAGCTGTTCTCGATGATCTTCGCGGTTTCCGACTCGATCGGGCGTTCCAGCACGGTGAGCGGATATTTTTTCGTGTTCAATACTTCACTGAGGAACCGGGCCACCCGTTTCCGCGCAGGCTTGTTAACGCCGCTGCACACGCGCCAGAAGTCGCGAATGGAGGCGACGTAGTTCTTGCCCGGCATCACCCGTTCGTAACTGTGAGCCAGGAGCGGCTCCGATTGAATGCCGCGACGTTCGAACATCTTTTTCATGATCGGGTAGGCGACTTGTTCCGTTGTCCCGGGAGCCACGGTGGTCTCGATCAGCACCAGCGCCTCGGGCGGGATGTTCTCGGCGATCGTCGCCAGCGAAGTTTCCAGCGCGGCCATCTCCGCCGCGCCGGTCCGCACGTTGCCCAGCGATTCCTTCAGGTAGTCGCATTGCACGTCCACCACGACGACGTCGGCCAGCTTCAAGGCGGATTCAGTGAAAGTGGCGACCAGGGTTTTCTTCTGCTTCACACAACGCTCGATCAACTGCTCCACCTCCGGGTCCTCGGCCTTGACCGGTGAAACGCCGCGATTCAAAAGCGGGATTTTCCAATAGCTGCGCGGGCTCGGACGCTGCACGCCAATGACGAACTTGGATGGTTGCCCTTTGGAGTCGGTCGAATCCGCAACGACGGCGGCCATCACGGCGCCGACAAAGCCGACCCCGACCACGACGACGATCTCCCGGCCTTCGGCTCGTTGCCGGTCCGCGAGCTTCTTCAAACGGGCGAATTCGCGCTTGTATTCGTCACGGCCCGGGAGCGGAAATTTTTCTCCGGACGGGCTAATGGACTGTTGCCGATTTTTCATAGGCGTTGTTCGAAATGATTGCCACAAGGCTCTCCACCCGTCTGGTATCACAGAAACGGCCGGTTCCGTCAAAGGGATAAAATGACGAATCCCCGGAAATTTGATTTTGCCTGATGCCAATTCTTGGCGATCGGATGAAAGGGGAAGGCTACGAGGCCGGCTACCAGAGCGTCCCGGTCAACTGGGGGATCAGCAGCGAGCGGAAAAGAAGTTTTTTCGAGTTGCTAAGTGAAATCACGGGCGCAAACTTGGACCGGTAATCAACCGAGGGAACTTTATGAATCCTGGTTGCCGTCCTCAGCGCGGGGTGGTGCAGCCGTGTCGCTCAGGGCAGCGAACGTCTGACCTCTGGCGCGGCACGGGCCCTTGAGCCGGTCGGCTTCCTCGTCCGCACGATCTATCACGGCTGGGCCGACTCGATTCTCGTGAGCAACGGCAGGGTGGAAGCGGTGATCGTCCCGGCGGTCGGGCGAGTGATGCAATTCCGGTTCGCCGGAGAGGAAGAGGGCCCCTTCTGGGAGAACCGGGAGATGGACGGCAAAGCGCCCGACCCCGAATCGAAAGATTGGGGCAATTTCGGCGGCGACAAGGCCTGGCCTGCGCCGCAGTCGGATTGGCCAAAGATGACTCCGCGGGCCTGGCCGCCGCCGGTGGCGTTTGATTCAAGGCCGAACGAAGCGCGCGTGGACGGCTTCGAGGTGAAGTTAACCTCTGCGGTTGACCCTCACTACGGCATTCGCGTCCGCCGCGAAATCAAACTCGACCTGGACCGTCCGGTCATGACCGTTGCCACCACTTACGAAAAGGTCAGCGGCCGCCCGCTCCAGGTCGGGGTGTGGGTCATCACGCAGTTGAAAGACCCGCTCGCCGCCTGCGCGAGTCTGCCGGAATTCGAGCGGTTCCGGGAGGGGTACTATCGCCAATCGGATGAGCTGCCGCCGAACTTGAGAATTGAAAATGGGCTGCTTTTGTTGACCCGCGATCCCAAGGCGTCGCATAAGGTCGGCACCGATGCCGGCGCGTTGTTTTGGGTGGGCAAGGAGGCGGTGCTCCGGATTGACTCGCCGCGCGAAGTCTTTGGTGAATATCCCGATGAAGGGTGCAGCTCCGAGATTTACACCAACCCGGACCCGCTCGCTTACGTCGAACTCGAAATGCTCGGCCCGCTGAGTAAAATGGTCGTTGGCGACCGGATCACGCGCACTTCCAACTACACCCTGTTGCGCCGGAGGGAGGTCGATCCCGATCTCGAAGTGAGAAGGCTGCTGATTCAATGACGGTTTCTTACTTTTGGTTTCGGCCCCGCTAAAGATCAGTCCGGCATGGAAACCAAACACCTCGTGGTCCTGGGGGAGAGCTTCGGCGGATTGACCTTTTGCCAGACCTTCAATCACCCGCTGGCGCGCGTCACGCTCGTGGACCGACAGAATCATCAGCTGTTCCAGCCGTTGCTCTATCAGGTGGCCACCGCCGGCCTCTCCGCGCCGGAGATCGCCCAACCCATCCGCTCCATTCTCTCCAACCGTCCCAACGTCACGGTCCTGCTCGACAACGCGGTGGGATTCAACCTCGTTGAGAAAAAGATTCTTCTGGAGAAGAACACGTTGACCTACGACTACCTCGTGCTCGCTCTCGGCGGCGTGACCGGTTATTTCGGGCGCCCGGAATGGGAACAGTTCGCGCCCGGACTGAAATCGCTCGATGACGCGCTGCGCATCCGCCGCCGCATCCTGCTGGCGTTTGAAAAAGCGGAGAACGAAACCAATCCGGCGAAGCGCGACCCCCTCATGACCATTGTGGTCGTGGGCGGCGGTCCGACCGGTGTGGAACTGGCTGGCGCTTTCGCCGAACTGGCGCGGCACGTTTTAAAAAGCGATTTCCGGCGCATTGACCCGGCTCAGGCGCGAATCATTTTGATCGAAGCCAGTCCGCGAGTCTTGTCACATTTGCCGCCGCAACTCTCCGCCAGCGCTCAACGACAACTTGAAAAGCTCGGCGTGGAAGTGCGCACGGGCACCAAAGTCAGGAATATCACTCAAGGCCGCGTGGAACTGGAGGACGGCCAGGTCATCGAAGCAGAAAACATCGTCTGGGCTGCGGGCGTTTTGGCCAATCCGCTCACGCAAAAGCTCGGCGTGGAGCTGGACCGCGGCGGACGCGTGAAGGTCAAACCGGACCTGAGCATGCCCGGACATCCCGAAGTGTTCGCGATTGGCGACATGGCGCTGGTTCCGGACGCTGAAGGCAAACCGGTGCCCGGTGTCTCGCCCGCGGCGATGCAAATGGCCAAGCACGTCGCGCGGATCATTCGCGATGAACTCGCCTTTGGCCCGGCTCGCTCGGAACGTCCTGCTTTCAAATATTGGGACAAGGGAACGATGGCGACGATTGGCCGTTCGGCCGCGGTGGCGAAGATTGGCAGGCTCGAATTCAACAGCTGGCTGGCGTGGGTTGCGTGGTTGTTCGTCCACCTCATTTTCCTGATCGGCTTCCGCAACAAACTCGCCGTGCTGCTGCAATGGGCCTACTCCTACGTCGCCTACAAACGCGGCGCGCGGATTGTGACGGGACTGTCGGATGAAGCTCGATTGAAACGCTGATCACGGCAAAGGGATTATTCACAGCGAAGGCGCGAAGACGCGAAGACGGATTTCGTCCATCCTCTTCTTTGCGTCTTCCCGACCTTCGCTGTTAATATTGGTAGCAAGCGATGTGATGAAGCTCTGAATGTCAAACGATTCTCCGAGGAGGGTGAGCAGCACCTATTTTTGCACATCTATTTTCGTTATCAATTCTTGAGCTTTTTGACGAACGAGCTTTTCGCCAAGAAGACCGGATTCAACCCCCTTCTTCAGCCAGTCGAGGTGGGTTTTCGAGACTTTTGGATACCAGTACATCTCTTGAATTGCAGTTTCTCTCAATTCCTCTTTGAGCGGATCACTTTTGGTTTTCTCTAAAACCTCCATCTGAAATTTTACCCAGGCATTGATTTCTTCTTTCGTTCTCACTCCTCTTTTCAACTCATCCCAGGCAGCCTCGGCCTTATTCCATTGGCT
>QHPW01000135.1:15435-39879 GCA_003219675.1 Verrucomicrobiota bacterium | reverse complement strand
CGTCGGTTGCGAAAGTCGAAGTCGAGAAACGGCTCGCGAATCACTTCGATGCCGCGACTCTCGGCGTAATCGAGCGCCGCGCCGGCAACGTCCGTGCCCGTAACCGTAAAGTCGCCGGGAAAACGCGCCTTCAATTGGAACAAAAACCCGCCGGTCGAACAGCCGACATCCAACACCGCGCCACCCCGGCAGTAATCTTGAAACCACCGCAGTTCCCGCTCGAACCGGACAGGCGCAAAGTCGCCGGCCAGTTTGTCCGCCGACAAATAGAACGGCAATCCGAGCCGATCATAGAATTTTCCGGAGGCCAACTCCGGCGCGACCGGGTCGGCGTAGATCATCGAACAACGACGACACCGCACCAGCCGCAAAGACCCCTTTTGCGTAAATGGCGTCGCGTCTCCTTCGTCGCACAGCGGACAGGAACGGCCAACAGGATCGATCGGTTGTGGATTGCTGCTCATCGGCGACGTCGGGTCAGAACAATGCCGGGTGGGGCGAGACTCCGTCGAGCCCTGATTTCTATCCGGTGGAGATCAGGGCTCGACGGGAGTCTCGCCCCACCGTTCATGGTCCCAATGCGCTCCCGATCTTTTGGGATTGCAGCCTGAATTCCTCTTCTGCTGGACATGAGGCGGCTGATTCGATGTTGACATATCAGGCCGTTGAGTCTTCAAACATTTATGAACATCAGCAATCTTTCGGAACCGCAGCGTCAGGCGCTTCTCGACCTGCTGGTTCTCGGCATGTATTCCGACAGCAAGCTCACTTTGGCGGAAGATGCCTCGGTGCAAAGCGTCCTCGATACCTTTAAACTAGAGTCGGACTACGAGCGCGACAAGTATCTGGACGCTTCCGTCGCGCGGGTGAGAGAACAGGCGCAGACAGCGGACGCCGCGCGTGCCTACGCCGTGACCCTTGCCAAACGCTTTGCCTCCGCGGAGCATAAACGGGCGGTCTATGACACCCTGGAACGTGTGCTCGCCAGCGACGACGGGGTATCCGCCAGGGAGAGGGGCTTGCTCTCGGTGGTGAAAGAGGTCTTTAGAATCTGAAACGATGAAAGAGTTGACAGAGGGGGAAGATGGTATAGTGTCCATGCGGACACTATGACCGGGCTGACCAGGCGACAGAAAAAATTGCTGGATTTCATCAGCGCGCACCAGGAACGCACCGGCATGGTGCCAACGCTGCGGGAAATCGCCGCGTATTTCGGCTTTAAAAGCAAAACCGGCGCGGTGAACCATGTGAAATTGCTCCGGCAGAAAGGAGTTTTGGAAAGTCAACCACGCCGGGCGCGGTCGTTGCGGGTGGTTTCGCCGCTCGAACGATTTCGCAAGCGGACCGTGGACATTCCGCTCCTGGGTTCAATTCCTGCCGGTTTCGGTGAGGACCGTGTCCAGGAGGCCAGAGGCTGCGTGACCATCGACGTTCAGAGTCTTGGAATAAAACCGTCCCCAGTCGCGTTCGCCCTGGAAGTCAAAGGCGATTCCATGATCGGGAAACACATCGCGCCGGGGGACCTCGTCGTCATCGAGCCGAGGGCGGAGCCGAAAACGGGCGATGTCGTGGCTGCCCTGATCGACGGCGACAGCACGCTCAAGACTTACATGACGCGCAACGGCAAGCCTTATCTGAAGGCCGAGAATCCGTGTTATCCCGATCTGATACCGGCCCGGGAGCTGGTCATCCAGGGCGTCATGGTTGCGCTGATCCGAAAAAGATAATGAGTTTCTGTGCCTCGCGCCATCGTTCATCTGGACGCGGACGCCTTCTTTGCGTCCGTTGAACAGGCCGCCGACGCGCGATTGCGCGGCAAGCCGGTCGCGGTTGGCGGCGAGAAACGCGGGATCATTGCTTCCGCTTCCTACGAGGCCCGCAAGTTCGGCGTGTTCGCGCCGATGCCCACCGTCCGGGCGCGAAAACTTTGTCCGAACCTGATCGTCCTTCCCGGCGACTTCGAGAAATACGAGCGGTTCTCCCGTGTGATGTTTTCGTTCGCGCATGACTTCACGCCGGACGTGGAACAAAGTTCCATTGACGAGGGCTACTTCGACCTCAGCGCCGCGCGCAACGCACCCGTTGAGATCGCCCTGGCCATTCGCGCAGCCATCGGGCAGTCGCTGAAAATTCCGGTCAGCGAAGGCATCGGCGGCAACAAACTGGTCAGCCAGATCGCCTCAAAGCTGACCAAGCCCGGCGCGTTTGCACAGGTGCCGCCCGGCCGCGAAATTCCCTTCCTGCATCCGTTGCCGAGCCGCTGGCTGCCCGGCATCGGGCCGAAAACGGAAACCCGACTCCGCGCGGCGGGCCTGGCACAGATCAAACACATCTCCGCGACCCCGCTGGAGCTGCTCGAACTTTTGCTCGGCAGGATGGCGGCGCCGATCAAGCAGTTTTCCAACGGAATTGATGAGCGCCCCATTGTGCCGGCAGATGAACCGGCGAAATCATTCAGCCGGCAGGAAACTTTCACGGCGGACGTCACGGACGAGGAATACGCCGAAGCCGTGCTGCGCCGGATGGCGGACCACCTGTTCAGCAACGTGCGTGAGGAAGGAAAGAGCATCCGCACCTTGACGGTCAAGGTTCGCTACAACGACATGGCCGAAGATCAGTGCGGGGAAAGCCTGCTGGAGCCGACCGGGCTGGAGTCGGACATCTACGGGCGACTGCACGTGATGCTGCGTCAGGCGTGGAAACGGCGCGTCAGCCTGCGGATGGTGTCGCTCAAACTCTCAAACGTTTATGACGGCCGTTTTCACAGTGAGCTCCCCCTGGACCTTTGCGCGCAACGACGGGGCGCTCGAGCGCGGCTGGCCGTCGTGATTGATGAACTCCGCAAATCGCGCGGCCAATCCGTCATTTTGCGCGGGCATGACTTCCGCCTGCGTGATGCGCCGCATGAAACCGTGGCAGCCGGGGGAGCGAGGCTCATTCGTCCCGTTTCGTATCGGCGAAAGTCGGAGCCTTCTCACGCCGGCGGCTACGTGCCGTTGCGGACGCACAGCCACTACTCTTTTCTGGATTCAACACTTTCGCCAACGGCGATTGTGCAACGGGCGAAGCAACACGGCCTGCCCGCCGTCGCGTTGACGGACACGGGCAACCTGCATGGGGTCGTGGAGTTCGTGCAGGCGGCCCAGTCAGCCGGCATCAAGCCCATCATCGGCGCGGAAGTGTGTGTCGGCGGACATTCGTTGCTTCTGTATGCGGCGGACGCAACCGGCTATTTCAACCTCTCCCGGATTCTCTCGCGCCACGCCGAAGGGGCGGCGGGGGATGAAGCTTCCATCGCCGCAAAGCAACGTCAGCCATTGAAGCGCTCGCTTCTGGCGGACCGCGCTGAAGGACTCCTTGCCGTGAGTTCCGATGCATCCCTGGCGGACTTCTTTCCCGGCTGTTTCTTCCAAGCCGTGACGCGGCGTGAAGGCGCGGTGGCCTGTCCGGCGGTTCATTACGCCACGCCCGAAGACCGGCGCCGCTATGACATCCTCCAGAGCATCCGCACACTCACGCTGCTGGAACACGAGCATCCCGAAAAACGGCGCGGTGGACGCTATCACTTTCGCGCGCCGGCTGAGATGGCGACGGCCTGCGCGGATCATCCCGAATGGCTTCGAACCACGCATGAGATCACCGAGCGATGCGACTTCGAGTTCCCGTTTGGCAAACCGCAGTTCCCGGCGTTCCAGGCGCCGGAGGGTTCATCGTCAAAAGGGTTCCTTCGACATCTCGTGCTCGAAGGACTGCAAAGGCGTTACACCGGCAGGCGAATCGTCTCCGACGCCGGATCGGAAGTGGCGTTCGCGCAGGTGCGGGCGCAAGTCGAGGAGGAACTGAGCATCATCGCCGACGTGGGTTACGAGGATTATTTCCTCATCACCTGGGATTTCCTTCAGGAATGCCGGCGGCGCGGCATCGAATGGATCACGCGCGGCAGCGCGGCGGACAGCCTGGTCTGCTATTGCCTTGGCATCAGCAGTGTTTGCCCGATTCGTTTCGGCCTCTATTTCCGGCGCTTCCTGAACCAGGAGCGCATGGCGCTGAACAAACTGCCGGACATCGACATTGATTTCGCGCACGACTTCAAAGACGACATGGTGAAGCTCATCTTCGCGAAGTATGGCCCGGAGCATTGCGCCGTGGTGGGCGGGTTTTCGACCTTTCAGGCGCGGAGCGCGTTCGCGGAAGCGGCCAAGGTGCTCGGCGTGGGGGAACGCGCCGCGCGCAAATTCACCGAACATTTTCCATGGGGCTTTGGCGGCGGCTGGGTGCCGGACGAGTCTGCGCCAAAGGGCGGCAAAGGACTGATTGAACTGCTCCGCGCCGGTCCGGAAACGCACGACCTGCCGCTCGACGAGGAGCCCTACCGGACGGCGTTGGAAATGGCGGAGTTCCTCGACGGGATGCCGCGTTATCCGAAGATGCACCCGTGCGGGCTTGTGCTTTCACGCCAGCCGATGCACGAATTGACGCCGACCTTCGTCGCAAACAAGGGTTACTCCACGACTCACTTTGACATGGATGCCGTGGAAGCGATCGGGCTCGTGAAGATGGACATCCTGGCGCAAGGCGGCCTGGCGGCGATGCGCGATGTGAAGGCCATGCTCGGCCGCCGGGACATCGAAGTGGACCTGGACCGCTGCCTCGCAAGGAATAAATCAAACGGACAATGGTTGCTCGGCGACTCGCAAGCTTCCGAACCGTGGCAAGACGCTGAAGTCTGGGAGATGATCGCCGGCGGCGGCGCAAGGGCGGTGCATCACATCGAATCGCCGGCGATGACGAGCCTGTGCTGCATGTCCAACGTGCGCGAGATTGACGGGCTGATTGCCATCGTGAGCGTCATTCGGCCCGGCGCGGCCAATGAAGGCAAGAAACTCGCGTTCACCCGCCGCTATCAAGGCGTGGAACCGGTGGCCTATCCGCATCCGTCGTTGGAAGCCTGCCTGCGGAGCACCTACGGACTGGTGGTTTACGAGGAGCATATCCTGCAACTCAGCGAAGCCTTCGCGGGCCTGCCGCCGGGTCGCGCCGACGTGTTGCGCCGCGCGCTGAACAAACAAAACCGCGACGTGATCGCGGAAATCCGCGGCGAGTTCTTCGCGTCCGCCCGGACGCGCGGCCATGCGCCGGAGAAGGTCGAAGAAGTTTGGGGGCTGGTCACCGGCTTCGCGGGCTATGCCTTCTGCAAGGCGCACAGCACCGCTTACGGTGTCGAGGCGTATCAATCGGCGTGGCTCAAACGGTACTTCCCGGCTGAATTCATGGCGGCGGTGCTGAGCAACGGCAAAGGCTTTTATCACCCGCTCGTTTATGTGCTGGAATGTCATCGCCTCGGCATCCCGCTGTTGCCACCGACCGTCAATCAACCTGGCCCGGCGTTTACCGTCAGCCATCAGGCGATCCGTGTTCCATTGATCCGCGTGAAGGGTCTGACCGAGCGCACGCGCGACCGAATCCTCCAGGAACGCGGGCGGGGCGCCTTCGTTTCGATGGATGACTTTTATCGCCGCGTCATGCCCGCGCCGGAGGAGACCGAGGCGATGATCCGCGTCGGCGCGTTTGACGAATTTGGAAAGACGCGCACGGCGCAATTTTGGGAGGCGCAGTTTCTGCGACGATCGTATGGGGATTGGAGCGGACCTGGCCAGGGCTGGCTGTTGCCGCCGGCCGGCGCGGGCCGGTTGCCCCAAGTCCTGCTGCGTGAACCCACGCGCCGGGAGCGCCTGCGCGCGGAGACGGAATTGCTCGGCTTCACCGTCAGCGGCCATCCACTCGAACTGTATCAAGACGTGGCCTGGGACACCTACTGCCCTGTGTCCAGGCTCAACCAGCACGTCGGCGGGGAAGTGGTCAGTTGTGGGTTGGTGATCGAGCAACGCGTCCACCACCAGGTCACGGGCGAACCGATGAAGTTCCTCACGCTTGCCGACTGGACGGGGATGGTGGAATCAGAACTCTTCGCTCAAACCTACAAGTCCTACGGGTTGGCCACGGTTCGCTATCCGGTGCTGGCAGTGACAGCGCGAGTGGAACCATTCGAGAACGGGCGCGGGTTTACGCTGCGAATTTTGCGGGCGTCGAAGCCGCGTATCGCGGACGCCAGGAAGACAGGACAGCCCAGGGGCGCTCCGCTGGCGTAACCTCCGTCGCGAATGATGAGGTGTACACGGAACCGATCGTGGGCAAAGCCGAGACGAGGCCTGTCCTTCCTGTTCTGACCTCGGGGGGCTTCTTGACGCTGCCCCCGGCTCGACTGGCACCGCGGAGCGCCGATTTCCGATCCGGCGCGTTTAAGGGTGGTTTGAATACCTGCCGGGTCGGAGACCGGCGCTCCGGGGGCAGTGTCAGGATGCGCCTGACCTCGGGTCCTTTTCGCTTGATAGCGGGCGGGGAATGGAGCAATTTCCGACGCGCCATAAACGGCAGAAAGACCCTGAAACCAGGGGATTCTCAGAGGTCTTTCAGTTACGGTTGCGCGAAGTGCGCGGTTAGCTCAGTGGTAGAGCACTTCCTTGACACGGAAGGGGTCAGAGGTTCGAACCCTCTATCGCGCACCATTCCACCAGTTGTTCACTCAAATCTCGCCTCATCGCTTTACGCGATGGGTGAGACTGGAAGAAAACACACAGCCGACGGACCTGTCGGCTGAACAATTGAAGGTTTGCTTCACATCGTGAAGCGCACGCGACCCGTGAGGGTCGCTTTTTGATGACAGCACAACGTCACGATTTCGTCCCAATGCGCCGATATCAAAATAGGACGCTCCCGCCGAACGACAGCAGCCAAACTCCTCCCGGCTCTGGCCCAAGTGTGCCTTCCTGAAACCAGAGATCGCCTGGCCCGGACGGCACTCCATTGATAAATATGATGCCGCCAGTGTAAGTGGAAGAAGGTTTATAACCGATGAACAGACTCCCGCTAGATAGAAGCTCAGGTTCAAAATAATAAACTTGGTTGGGCGTGACCGGCACGGTTCCCGAAAAATAGAAAGTGCTGATTTGAGTAATTTTATTTAGGACCAGGACGGGGGTGGTGCTGCTCACAATGGGTCCGTTGTAAGCATTCTGCCGCAGGTTAATTATCACCGTCTCCCCACTACTGGCTGCGGGGATGAACGTTTGGAATTGAACGTATCCAACTGCTGAAAGAGAAGGCGTGAAGGATTGAACGATTTGAGTATTTGGGATTTGATTGGCTTGACTCACAATTTCAGTGGACGTTCCACTGGCCTGATCCACGAGCAGTCCTTGGGTGAATGAGTTCGTGCAGGACAGTAGAAGGCAACAAACCACCTCCACGAGTCTAATACCTTCGATTCTTTTCATATATCCCCCTCTTTACGTCAATGACTGGTGAAACTGGTGGGCGAAAACGCCGCCTGTTCAAACCGATTGGTGGTGCTCTGGATGAGATCCGTCGTCACAAAGTTCTGCCCGTCCCAGTGCACGACCCAGCCATCAGGGATATATCGGTGAATTGGAACTTTACGTGGGCCAGCGTAGTTGGTGAAAGAGCGTTCATGAGACTGCTCGCAGAGCCCGTCCAGTTGGTTGTGGCTTGTTCCTGAACCGTTTGATAGCGCACCAGCCGGTTCAGGTTATTAGCTGTCCCCTGGCTGACAAATACGGCTCCGTTTTGGAGCGTGATGCCGTTGAGGCCGTAAATGGCCACCCCAACGCCGTTGGTCAGGGTCAGCGTCGCGTTCGTGAGCGTCAACCCGCTCCAGGCATAATCAAGCATATCATAATGGAATCCTAAATCTGGCAACTCGGTGTTTCGCGGAGCGACTGGCGCGAGCGTAGTGTTCCCCGTGAAGTTGGTGGTAATGATTTGAGGCGGATACGTTGTCTTGCGGCTGAGCCTGGCCAGCAAGGCAAGGTTAATGTTGATTGTCCCTACTCCCCGGAACGGGCTTAATGGCGCCAGATAATGACCGCCCGCGCCAACCGTCTGAAAGGGGAATGGATCGGTACTAGCGCCGAAACTGTTCGGCGTTGCGACCGTGGCATTGTCCACGGACCGATTAGTGGACGCAAACCCCCAATCTCCCACCGCCGCCAGAATGCTGTTGGTCAGAAAGAGCGTGGCACTCGGAACCACGCTGCCGACCAGGTTACACTGATCAAGAGTCAAGTGCCAGCCGCTAAGCGCCAACGGGCCGCTTTCGATCAACGCCTGACTGGAGGAACACAACGCGTTTTCTACGTTGAAGGTGGTCTGACCGTGACCATACAGAGGGGCACGGCAGTTGACGAACTGCACGTCGGCGAGATTCAGCACTCCATTCTGGTCCGGCTCCAGGGCGGTGCTGAGCCAGGCAAAGCGCAGGTTGCTCAGAGAGTTCGTCCCGCCGAATTCAATCCCCTGGCCGTAAAAATTCGTTGGCGAACCGGTGCTGCCAATAATGTGCTCGCCCACTGAGTCATCGTCTTTGCTGCTGAGAATCGCCGGTCTGTAGGCGCTGGACTGGCAAACGAATCGGGCCGTTGATGGTAATGCGAGCGGTTGCGGTCGAGTTGGTAAATTTCGCCACGGTTCCGCCCTCGATGATCAGCGCCGGGGCGCCGCTGGGGGCGCTCAAATTCACATTCCCACCCACATAGTAGGTCGTGTCTCCCTTCAGCGTGGTCGTGTTCGTTGCCGAGCCCAGCAAGGTCCAGTCCAGCACCACGCCGGGGGATGCTGCGTCGGGGCTTTTGCCATTCGAACCTCACCGAGTGATATGGGTATAACCTTAGAACAAGACCGGGTGTAACTGGTGTCCAGACAACCTCGTGATTTCCGTGAGAATCTTCAAGTCCGTGACCACGACCCCGAGAGGGTCCCTCTTTTTTCGTCAGCACCCTTCCGCTTTCGTTTTCTCGCCAATGCTTTTTTGATGCGTTCCATGCGTGCGAGATTGGGGCCGGCAATCCATCCAACAACCGATTCGCGCTGACTGCAATCATTCCGCCGTGGCTTTGTAAAACCGCCGGGTGAAACCGCCGGCGGCCGTGTCCGTGTATTGCAGCGAGCCTTGCGCGTTTGTCTGGGTAACAATCGGAAGCCAGCCAACCAAGTCTGGCGAGGCGTAAATCGTTAGATTCTTCACCGCGGGTCCACGCACGTTCAGGACCACCGCGCCGTTCGTTGGAGCACTGAGGCTGATGGAAACAGGTTGGTTGACGGTGAGAACCGCGGCTTGGCTGGTCACCGCGCCCGCGCTGTTGACCGCCACGACGGTGTAATTGCCCGCGTCGGCCGGCTGGACGTTGTCGCGGGTGTAAGAACTGGAAGTGGCGCCCGGTATATTGACTCCGTTGAATTTCCATTGATAGGCCGGATCGGGAATCCCAGTGGCGGCAGCCGTGAAGGTGGCGCTTGCTCCGACGTTGACGGTGAGGCTCTGAGGCTGCGCGGTAATCACAGGGGGAGATTGCACCGCCAGCGTGGCGACGACACTGTCAACGATCCCGGCGGAATTGCTGACTCTCACCTTGTAGTCGCCGGCGTCACCCGCCTGCGCCGCGCTGATGGTGTAACTGGCGCCAGACGCGCCCGCAATTGAAGAATTGTTGCAATACCATTGATAAGAGAACGGCGCGGTGCCGTTCGCGCCGACCGAGAACGTCACACTGTTGCCTGCGGTGGCGACCTGGCTTTGCGGCTGCGAAGTGATGGATGGCGGCACGTTGACGGTCAGGAGCGCCGTCGCGCTGGTGACGGTTCCTCCCGCGTTGCTCACAACGACGGTGTAGTCGCCCGCCTGAGCCGGCTGAACGCTGGAAATCGTGTACGAAGCACCGGTCGCGCCCGGGATGTCCACACTGTTCAAGCGCCACTGATAGGACAACGGATCAGAACCGGACGCGACCACGGAGAAAGTCACGGTGCTGCCCGCTATGGCAGTCTGGCTCTGCGGCTCAGTGGTGATGGCTGGCGCCTGGGGTGGCGGCGCGTAAAGCTCCTGAACACCGTTGATGTCGTCGTAAGCCAAAGCATCCAGGTTGGAGATCATACTGTTCATGATTGCGCTCACGCTCTGTCCGGCCTGATCCGGATGGTCCAGGCCCAGGACGTGGCCGAACTCATGGAGCGCGACCCGGCGCAGGTCGCACAACAATTGGCCGCCCGGCCATCTCAGCGCGCCGCGATACGAGTCCCAGGAAATGGCGGTGTTAAAGGTAACGTCCGCTTCGACCCTGGTGGTTCCCATGTGCCAGCCCGTGGTCACGGCAAGAACTCCGCTGCCGAAGGACTGTCCATAAATGGTCGAGTTGAAGAATGCCTGATTGACCTGGTCACCGTCGGACCCCACGCCGGGGCTTTGTGTCGCGGGCGCAAATTGAATCGTTCCCAGGTAAGGGTTCCAGGCGAAAAGCGCTTTCCGCGCGACCGAGTCCCAGGACGTTTCGCCGTCCAGCAGAGTGCGTCCTGCGCTGCCCAGTTTGAGCACCATCGAGACGTTACCGTTCGGCCAGACGTAGGGTGGATCGGCAATGAATGTGTAAGCGCGAGCCGGAAACAGCGGCGCGATGCAAAAGAGCGCGAGGAAAAAGACGGGCAAGGCCGTCCGGAACAGTGGCCGCCGGGGCATAAGCGGGCTCGCGAATTCAGCCAGTGAGTTTAGATGTCTTGCTTGCACGTTTCGTTGTTCGGAGAGGGTGTCAAACTCAGTCATGCGCCGATTTTTTCGCCAGGTGCGAACGGATGCGTTGTTTGAAATCATCGACCGACATCGGCTCGCGGTCTGCCGGAATGGAAACGGTGGATTGTTTCGATGCGAATTCCGCGCCCTTGCCCTTGCCGATTTCGGCCACATCGCGCAGCGGCTTGCCGTCGTGCATCAACACGATGTCGTGGCTGGCCTTATCGTCTTTGCGCAGGCCGAACTTGCCGTGGAACACTCCCACAACCGGGCAGAACTGAACGCCATTGCCCTCCACAAAAAGAACCACGCGATCCCCTGCGTTGAACCTGGGAACGTCGGCGACTTCCAGGGTGACTCCACCCACAGTCCCGCCAAGAAACTGAAGCGTCACCGACGCTCCTGCGTTCCCTTTCAGGACTTCCTGCGTCTCAAATTCAACCAGTGTGAAGATGACCCGATCGGGCCCCACCGACCGCCATTCCGCGCGTGAACCAATGACCTTCCCCACGAAAACCAGATCGGCCTTATCGACCATTTCCTCGAATGCAGGCGCAACCACGGAAGTGGCGTTCGCAGCCGTGATACACAGCCACAGAGTTGCGCAGGCGACTGCTGCGACACTTCCAAAACGAATGTTCATATAAATCCAGGGAACTGAGACGCCCTTTCATCCAGACGACTGTTGAACCGTTAGTCTCAACCACAGGTAAAGCAACCGGCTTGCCAGACTCATGCAGGTTTTGGCGATGGCGGGCCTTGTCGCTCGAGGGGAGGCCGATGAACGGTTTCCTTTGGACTCCTTCGCGACCCCTCAAACCAGGTGGCGCGCACCGGGAAGCTCAACTGTTGGTTCGGGGGTCTGGATCACGGGCAACTCTCCCTTTGCTTTCGCACTGCTGCTCCGGTAAAAAAGCCGGCCATGTCAACAAATCTTGCCAACAAATGGGTCCTCATTACCGGCGCCTCCAGTGGGTTCGGCGCCGCAGCCGCGCGCGCCTTCGCGAGCGAAGGTTGCAGACTTTTGCTCGGCGCGCGGCGCGTTGACCGGCTCGAAGCCATCGCCGCCGAGACAAAGAAAGCCGGTTCGCCCGCCGCTCACGTTCGCGCGCTCGACGTGGCGCAAACAAAGAGCGTCAATGACTTCGCCGCCTGGGCGCGCACGCACACCGACCGCATTGACGTGCTGGTCAACAACGCCGGCGGAGCGAAAGGCCTCGACACCGTCGCGGAGGCCAAGGACGAAGACTGGGAATTCATGATGCAGACGAATGTGCTCGGCCTGCTGCGAATGACGCGCGCCTGCCTGCCGCTCATGGTGAACAATCCGGGCAGCACCATTTTAAACATTGGCTCCATCGCCGGCCATGTTGCGTACGAAGGAGGCGCGGCGTATTGCGGTGCCAAGGCGGCCGAACTCAAAATCACCCAGGCCCTGCGCCTGGAACTCTCCGGCACCGGCGTGCGCGTCGGCACCATCGACCCCGGCCTGGCCGAAACCGAGTTTTCCATCGTCCGTTTCAAAGGCGACACCGAACGGGCGAAGAAAGTTTACGAGGGAATCAACCCGCTCACCGCCGAAGACATCGCCGAGGCGTTGGTTTGGGCTTCGAGTCGTCCGCCGCACGTCTGCATCGACGAAATGATCATCAAATGCACCGACCAGGCGGCGATTCACAAGGTCTATCGGCGCGGGAAGTAACCCCGGCATCCCTGGCGCCCAGTGGCGAGGCATCCTTGCCTCGCGGCAAGAAACATTTTCAAAAGCCGCCTCGATACCGTAGCCCTGACGTAAGTCCCCACGAAGCAATTCCACACCAAAGGGCGTGAAAATTCCGGGAACTGTGCGCGCTTCCCCCTCTCCTGTGCCGTAACGATTCAGTTGGACTGGGTAGCACAGCCAACCTGGCTGTGTTCGGCGGCAACTTGCCGCCGAGTTTGGAGCGTCGCACGCGCTCACCGTTCGGTGCTGCCTGAATCTGGAGGGCTGGTAGCCCGCCAGCACGGGCAAGTTGCCCGTGCCACCCTTATTTTCACTGAATCGTTCCGGTGGGGGAGACCGCCGGGGTGGGGCCGGGGTGAGAGCGAGCGTTTCCTCCCAATCCCATTTTCGGAGCAGGAGGGGGATTTCTTTGGCGATGGACTATTCCGCCTCGTCACCCCGGCGGGTTACGCGGCAGGGATGCCGCGCGACTGGCACGCAAAGATGCGTGCGCTACGCGTTTAACAGACGGCCGACCTTCCAATCACTCCTTCGCGCCTTGCTCGCGCAACAGGTTGGCAATGTCCTGTGATTGCGCGCGCAGCACACGCGGACCAAGCGTTTGTACTTCCCTGATCGGGATTCTCAACTCGGTGCCGTACTGGTAAGACCAAACTCCACCGCCCACCATCTTCAAAGGAGACGCGCCGTCTTTGTTCACGAGATTCACGTCGGCCTTGCTTTTCAACAGCAGAGCGACCGCCTCCTTGGAGCTGCTGATCGCCGCATAGTGCAAGGGGGTGTTGCCGGCCTCATCCTGAGCATTCACCTCGGCTTTGTTCTTCAGAAGCAGTTCTGCGATCTTCACGTTGTTGACCGCCGCGGCTGAATGCAGCGGCGTGTAACCTTCGATGGTCCGCGCATTCACGTCGGCTCCGCGAGAAAGCAGCAGTTCGACCGGTTTTATGAAACCCGCGGCCACCGCGAGGTGCAGCGGCGTTCGGCCGCGTTCGTCCTTCGCATTGACGTCCGCCTTACTGGCGAGGATGGCTTCCAGCAGATGGCTGTCGGGTTCATGGTTTGACGCCTGCACCGCCCAGTGAAGCATGGTTCGATTGAGTTCCGACGTCATTCGCGCATTCGGATCTGCCCCGGCCTTCAACAACAATTCACTCAGCTTCGACTGCTGACGGGCAACCGCCCGCTGCAGCGGGGTGTAGCCATTCGGACCGCGAAGTTCCAGATTTGGCTTATGAGCCAAAAGCAATTCAACCATCTCGAGCGAAGCGTTCTGAACCGCCAAGGTCAGCGGCGTGGTCGAATCCTCCGCCTGATTGTTCACGTCAGCGCCGTGCTGGAGCAACAGGTTTGCCGTGTAGAGGTCCTGGTTGGCGACGCACAACTCCAAGGCGGAACGCCCTAAAGGGCCACGGGCATTCACATCGGCCTTCTTTTCCAAGAGCTCCCGAATAATCATCCACTGTCTGAATCTCGCGGCGACGTGAAGAGGGGTCCACCCGAAAGTGTCTTTTGGATCGACTTGCGCGCCATTCTTCAACAGCAACCCGGCCAGTTCCTGCTGGCCACGGGCGGCAATGTGAAGGGCTGTTCCATTCAAGGGGATATCGCCAGGGGCATAACTAACGCCCCGTTGCGTCGTTCGGACAATGTTCAGGTCGGCTTTGTGTTCGATGAGCAACTTCGCCATCGCGCCAAAGCCTTTCTCGACGGCCAGGTGCAGGGCAGTCGCATCGGTGGCATCCTTCGCGTTTGCCTCGGCGCCCTTGGCCAGGAGAACTTTTGCGACCTCGAGGAAGCCTTTTTCTGCGGCGCGATGCAGCGCAGTTCGTCCCTCGTTGTCCGCGGCATTGACATCCGTCCCGTTCGCCAGGAGCAGTTCGACGATTGCTTTGTGTCCGAAACTCGCAGCCAGGTGCAACGGCGTTTCGCCAAATTTGTTTTTGGCGTTGACCTGCGCTCTGTTCTCCAAAAGGAAACGCGCCACCTCAGCTTGCCCTTTGCTGGCGGCGTTGTGCAGCGGGGTGTATTCAAACTGGCCGTCCTTCGCGTTGATCAAATCCGGGCTGTTCCTGATAATGGCTTTGAGCCGTTGTATCTCCTTGGTTTCTTCATCGCTGGCGGTTGCGGACTCTGCGTCGGCAGGAACTCGGGCGCTGGCGGACCCCTTCGAGACAGCGATCAACTCGCGCTGCAATCCCAGCAGTTCGCGTTGCAAGGGGATTTCGTCCCCCGGCGCCCGGGCGCCAACTTCGATCTGCTTTTTGACCTCGGCCAGAAGTTGCTGCACCAGTTGAAGCTGTTGGCCCACGAGATTCGTTTGCGCTCCACTCGACGCGTTCTCCGGTAATCGACGTTTCAATGACAGCAGCTCCTTCCTGGATCTGACGATGTCGGCGAAACCTCCCTTGCCATTCCTGAATCTTGCGTCCTCCGTCTTGATCTCCTGTTCCGCCAAATCGATCTCCTTTTTGAGCAGTCCCAACTCCTCAGGGTCCGTCACCGTTTGCGCTGTGGCGCCGGCCGGTCCGCTTCCCCCGGCGCCGCTTCCGCGACCGAACGAGGCAAGCATTCTCTCGCTCGGCCCGACCAGACTGTCCTGGTCAGGAAAATTTTGAACGACACGTTGATAGTGCGCGACCGCTTCGTTGGTCTTGCCTTGTTTGCGATAACATTCGGCGAGGCGGAAAGCGGCCGTGGCCGCGATCTTCCGCTGATCGTCGAATTGGTTGAGGACAGTTTGATAAGCTTGAATGGCGGCCTCAAGGTTGTGATTGGCTTCTTCCTCCAACAATCCTTTTTGCAACGCATCATTTGGATTGTCGGCGGCGCCCGCCACACGGGCCGAGGCGATGAGCAGCACGGCGAACAGGGCAATAGATTTCGTTTTCATAGGTATCCTTCTGCAACGCGGAGGCGCCGAGCGTCGAATCGCATTCGAGTCTCCGCTTCTCTGCGGTTAATGATTCGTAAAGAGTTTGACGAAACCCTCGCTTTTGAATTGTCACGGTTTTGCAAAATCGGATCGCCCGCGAACCACGCGAAACAACACCAAAAAAGATTCTGTTGCACACGGACGATTCACTTTGAGAATTTTCGCAAGTTGCTGAAATTCTCCGGGGACGTAGTGGCACGGGCGTCCCGCCCGTGTGTTCCAAGGAAAACCAGTTACACCGGAACCAGAACCTGACGGGCGGGACGCCCGTGCCACTACTCTTTGGCTTCGCCGCCCCGGGCATTCTGTGCTTTTTTGCGGCCATCATTTCGGCAATTCCAATCGGTAACCGACGCCATGCACGGTCTTGATCCAGCGCGGATCGTCCGGGTCCGGCTCCAGTTTGGCGCGCAGGCTGGCGATGTGATTGTCCACCGTGCGCGTCGTCGGAAACGCGGTGTAGCCCCAGACCACGTCGAGAAAACGCTCGCGCGTGACCGGTTCGCCCTGCGCCTCGGCCATCAAACGCAACATGGCAAATTCTTTCGCGGTCAGACGGACCTGTCTTCGTCCGCGGGTTGCCGTCTGTTTGAGCAAATCAATCTGCGCGTCGCCGAGTTTCAGGGTCATGGGCGCGTGGCCGCGCCTCCGCGTGCGCCGCAGCAACGCCCGCACGCGCGCCAGCAGTTCATCGGTGCTGAACGGTTTGACCAGGTAATCGTCCGCGCCGGCGTCGAGTCCGCTCACCCGGTCTTCGACCTGGCCCTTGGCCGTGAGCATCAACACCGGCACGTCGTGTGCCAGACGTCGCAATTCCGCGCAAACAGCGAATCCGTCCAGCTTCGGCAACATGATGTCGAGCAGGACGAGATCGGGCTTTTCCTTCAGCGCGCGCTCGAGGCCGCTCTGACCCTCGACTGCGGTCAGCACGCGATAGCCCTCGGCTTCGAGACAGTCCTTGAGCGCCGTGCGCATCGGCAGTTCGTCTTCGATGATGAAAATGCGTTGGCCGGTGGGGCGAGAGTCCTCCCGAGCCCTGAGGTTTTCCTGATGATGATTGGGCATGATTAGTCAGGGCTCGACGGAGTCTCCACCCTCCGCAGTAATGCTACTGGTCGCCCCACCCGAGGTTGGTCCATCGGCAATTCAATCGTGAAACGGCTTCCCTGTCCGACCGCGCTGCGCACGGTTACCTTGCCGCCATGGGCTTTGACGATGTGCTTCACGATGGTCAGACCGATGCCGATGCCTTGCGTTTCGCGGCGCAGTTCGGTGCCGCGACGATAAAACGGTTCGAATATTTTCTGGTGCTCTTCGGGCGGAACGCCGTCGCCGTGGTCTTCGACAAACAAGTTGATGGTTGATGGTTGAGAGTTGAGCGACGACTTCAAACCGACGGTGACGGTGGTTCCCGGCGGCGCATGTTTGATGGCGTTGTCGAGAAGATTCACCAGGGCTTGTTGGATGGCGCGGGCGTCTATTTCCGGTTGAGAGTTGAGTGTTGAGAGTTGATGGCGATCCAGGGCGGCGTTCAGTGCGACTTCTCGCTCCGCCGCGTAAGGTTCCATCAGCTTCAGGGTTTGCTCGACGAGCGCGACGAGGTCGGTAGGCTCGAACTCGTATTGTTTGCCATTCTGATCCATGCGCGAGAAATCGAGGACGTTTTCGATGAGCGAGGTGAGCCGGCGGCATTCCTGAACGATAAGCCGGAAATAATCGGCCTGCTTTTGCGCATCCATGATTTTACCGCGGTCGAGGCTTTCCGCGAGGAGACGCACCGAGGCGATGGGCGCGCGCAGTTCGTGCGACACGCTGGAGACGAAATTGGTTTTCATCGCGGCGAGGTTGAGTTGCCGATGGAACGCCTGCCAGGCCGCGAACAATGCGACCAGGGCAACGGCCGCCGCCAGAATGATGATGCCGCCGAACAGTTTTACTCGCTGCAGATGCCGCGCAAACATGAGATCGGGATCGGCCAGAACAACATCCAGGATAAAAGGCACGTAGCCGCCCAGCCCCGGAGAAGAAAAACCGTCCGTGACGGTGGCCAGCGTCGTGTTCAAATGGCCGGCGCGGGACGCGGGATTGGGGGCATTCGGCCCGGAACGAACCCAATTTGTGCCAAATTGCACCAGACTCGAATGGGATCCCTCGGCAGATTGAGGCGCAAAGCCGAATTGTTTTTCGCCCAGCCGCAACAGCACGGACATGGTGGCATACTCCGGCAAGCGCTCCTTGATTTCCTGCATCGCCCTCTGCGCCGCTTCGTCAACCACTGCAAAGGGCAGCAGCAGAATTTGAACATCCACCTTTGTGGACGAGTTCACGGCATCGGCGGTGTGATTGGTGGCGATGACAGCCATGGGGAGACAAACGGCGAGGAAACGACCTGATGCCGGGTTCAGATCGAAGACGCCGCGGACGGGCAGATTTGTTCCGGGCAGCAAACGCAGCAGGTTTCTCGCTTTTTCCCGAATGTTCCAGGTCTCTTGGATCGCCCGCACTCGTTCTCGCACGCGTTCCTCTTCCGCCGCCGCGCGCGACTCGAGTTCAGCCAGCAGTTTGTCCGTCAGGATGGAAGGGGCATTCTGCATGTGAAAAACGAAATCGTCGAGGAAATCGCCGAACGCCTTGCCGGAGGGCGCGAGCCTGATTGCCTCATGACAGGCAATGGCGCTGATCGGCAGGCCAGACTCAGTCGAGTCGCGCGGATACCTGCGCATCAAATCACGGAAGGCGCCGAACAACCTCTCGCCGGCGGAATCGGCTGGTTCGATCAAGAGCAGCTTGAGTTCGGCGTTGTTGCGCAGACCATCGTCGAAATCGCGCGGCTGGATGCCGAGTCGCGTCGCTGGTTCCAGGCGGCCTCAGCCGCGTTCCATTGTTCCATCATCGGGCCGCTCAGATGGGCATACCAATCCGGCGGCTGCGGCGCGGGGTCGTAGTTTCGCGGTTTGAAGAGCACTCCATCGAGAACGAAACATCGCGCCAAGGGAAGATCGCGCAGCGGGATTCCCGGATGCTCCTGTTGCCAGCGGGTGGCAATCGCCTGTGCTTTGCGAATCTCCTCGGCCGCATCCTGACCCGGACCGGCCCGCAGCGTCCCGCCAAGCAAGCCGGTCGCCTCTTCATGTCGCCGACTTGCTTCTGCGAACTCATCCACCTCCATTTTCAGACGCAGGCCGAGTTCGCGCGCCAACGGCGCGGCAATCGCCGCCGCCCGCTCGCGCGCCTCCTGCTCGGCCAGCAGTTTGTCCTGTCGCAACGAAAAGAACCCCATTGCCGCCAGCACGACGATGGGAAGGAGGATCAACGCAGCCTGCCAGAAGAACTTCGGTTTTCGGTTGAGATGCGGCCTCGTCATCGGAGTGGTGATGCAGTTGCGGCCAGACTAGCCCAATGGCGCGAGGCCTTTTGTCACGGATTTGTAAAATCGCGAAGGGATGAACGCAATGGCGAAGGCCCAATGTCGAATGACGAAAGGAACGCCGCTCCAGTCCCATCATTTCTTCGGCGCGGTGGTCAGCGGAAAATCGTCCGTGCGGAACGGCGAAGCCGGCAGCCCTTCGCGGCTGAACAGGTTGACCACCGGATAATCGGCCCAGCCGTAACGAACCGCGACCGGCTTCCCGACCTGTGGACTGCTCACGATCACCTTGCCGTCGTCCACGTTCGCATCGGCCCAAACGAATCTTTTGTCGGGGCCGCAAACGGCAAATCCGCGCAAACGGCCGCCGCGTGATTCGAGGCCGCCCCCCAGGTGGTCAAAGTCCAGGATGACCTGGTTGCCTTTGACCCGCATCTGACGGTAGCGCGGACCGCAGCATTCGACCTTCTCTCCGTAAGCAATGTTCCTCGCCAGCAGCGCCAGCCGCCCGCCGACCGGCGCTTTCTTCGTCGGATGAATGTCGTCCTTGTCGCCGACATCCGTAATCACAGCCAGGCCCACCTTTGGCAACACCCTGCTCGCCAGCAGTTGCGCCTCGCGCAGCTCCGCCCAGTCGCTGTCGACGGGCGTGGCGGTGATCTGGTCAATGTTGCGCTTCTTGTTTCGATCCCACGGCGCGAGTTGCACCGCGAGAAAGGCAAAATCGCCCTGGCCCCAGTCGTGGCGCCAGTTGCGAATCATGTCGGGAAACAACCTGCGATACTGCCAGGCCCGGCCCGCATTCGATTCGCCTTGATACCAGATCGCGCCTTTGATGGCGTAGGGCGCCAACGGCGCGATCATGCCGTTGTAAAGCTCGGCCGGCTTCCAGAACGGCGGTGACGGCGGCTTGCGGCCAGCGTCCTTGTCCTGGCTTTTCAAGTCGGCTTCTTCTCTCTTAAATCTTTCGAGCGCGTCCTGATAATTCTTTAACGCCGCCCCGTAAGCCTCGAGGATCGCATTTTTGTATTCGGGATTGGATTCGAGAACTTTCTCACTCATCCAAACCTCCGCCGGCGAGCCGCCCCAGGAGGTGTGAATCAACCCGACCGGCACCTCGCGCGCCTTCTGCAGGTCGCGGCCAAAGTAATAAGCCACGGCGGAAAAGTTTGTGACCGTATCCGGGTTGCATTCCTGCCAACGGGCCCTGACATCGTCCACCGGTTCGTTGGCCTTCAATTTAGGAACAGGGAAGAGGCGGAGGTTTGGATTGGCGGAATTGGCGATGTCATTCTCCGATTCAAACGAGTGGCTCAAGGGAAACTCCATGTTCGACTGGCCGCTGCAAATCCAGACTTCGCCCACGAGGACATTTTTCAGCTCGATCCTGTTTTTGCCTTCGACGATCAACATGTCCGGACCGCCGGCCTTCTGGACCGGCAGCTTCACCTTCCATTTCCCATCCCTGGCCGTCGCAGAGGCCTTTTTGCCCCGGAAGCTCACCGTGACCTCTTCCCCTGCGTCGGCCCAGCCCCAAATGGGGGCGCGCACGCCCTGCTGCAACACCATGCCGTCTGAGAAGAGGCCGGGCAGCTTGACCTCCGCCCGTGCCAGCAGCAGCGTCGAGCAAATCAGAACCAGGCACAGTCGAAGCAAAATGGGGAAGCGTCTCTTCGGAATCATGCGCGATAGTGCAACTCAAGGGGTCGCGTGCGTCAATCGGGAAAGCGGACTGAACCGTGACGGGTGAAACGGGCAGGCAGACGCGGGAGACGGGGATTACACGCCGCGATTCGCGCGCCACAACAACACCGCGCCGACGGCCTGGAAAGTGAGATTGGGCAGCCACACAATCAGGTGTGGGGCGAGTTCAGGACGGGTTTCCAACGATTGGCCCACGAGGATGAAGCTGTAGTAAATCAGCACGAGAATCAGCGCCATCGCCACGCCGGCGCTGGTTTCGCGGCGGTGGGCCCGGATGCCCAGGGGAATCCCGATCAGCGTGAATCCGATGCAGGCGAACGAAGACGCGACTTGCCGATGAATCTGGACTCGCACCGGCATGGTCAGTTCGGCCCTGGCGGCGTCGAGTTGACGTTTCTGTTCGCGCAACTGTTCGGTCGTGGCATGGGCGATCGGTCTGGTCCGGACGCTCAGTTGTTCCAGGTCACGCAGTCGCTGGCAAAGTTGACGGAACGTCATGTCGCTCAAAGAGACGTTGAACGTTGGCTGCGTCGGCGCTTTGTTGGTCAAGGTTTGGGAAAGTTCGTCCACTTCACTGACGCTGGTGTAATTGACAAGGTCGTATCTTTGGACTTTCTGCAACCGAAGAAGCACGAGGTTGTTCGCGAGGTCGGAGACCACCGTCGCGCTGGCCGCGTGAGTGCAATTGGTCATTTTGCCTTCCGCGTCCAAACCGAAAATCAACACCCCGAGCAAATTGGTTCCGCTTTTCCTGTGCACGTAGACGCCGTAGCCGTGAAAATCCTCCATGAACCGGTCTTCCGAGATCAGAGAAGCCGAGCGCTCCAGGCCGACGCGAAACAGAAGATTCTTGTAAGCCACACGGCATTGCGGCGCGACCTGCAGGTTGACCACCGCCGAAACCCCACTCAGGCCCGCACTCAACAGAAGCACCGGCGTGATCAGCGCGACCAGGCTCACGCCCCCGGCGCGGACGGCGGTCAACTCCTGGTCGGCGCTGAACCTGCCAAAGACCAGCAGGGTCGCCGTCAACAGGCCCATGGGCAGCGCGAAGGCCAGACCGAAGGGAACCAGCGGCGCGACGGCCTGCAGCACCAGGCCAATCGTCGCCTGGCCGCTGACCAACAAGGCAAGGATCTCCCTGAGCACGTTGCCGAGCAGCAGCACGAACGTGAACACCGCCACCGCCATGGCCAGCGTCGCCAGCACTTGCCGGGTCAGATAGAGATGGAGCGTTTTCATACCGGCGCGTTTTGGGCTTTCTTGATCATTCTCCTGATCTCAAATCAGGATCGGGATCGAGATCGAGAGCAGGAGGAACCCTCACGCGCGCAGCGAGTTCCACGGTTCCTGGTGGCTGATTTCGACGGTCGCCGGCCCTTCGCTTTTCGCCGGAGAGAGGACCGCGAGAAAATCAAACACCTGCTTGCCTGTATTGTAGGTGCCATGGACCATACCGGCCGGAAGATAGAGCGAATCGCCCGGCTTCAAGAGGCGCTTCTCCTTCTCAACCCACTGCTCGGCCGTGCCCGAAAGGACGTAGAGGATCTCTTCCATTTGGGGATGAAAATGAAACTTGTGCGCTTCGCCGGGCGACAATTGGGCGCGGACAAACATGAGATTCGTGTCCTTGACCATGCCCGGCTTGCAATGCCAGTAGTGCGTTTTGCCGGGAAGTGTCTCGACCTCAGTCTGGTCGAATGAAACGAAACGCCAGCCTGGCAGCGGTGGATTTGCCATGAGCAGCAGTCTTGAAGAGTCCACCCCGGAGTCAAGTGAAATGAACTCCGACACCGGCAAATCGCCTTGCAGAGCAAAAGCCTATCCGCTATGCTGCCTGGATGAAACCAGTGAAGCGGAACATCCAACGACGCGGTGTTTTCCACCAAAGCGCATTTTTGACTTCTCATGCCGTGCCCGTTACCGTCATTGCCGCCAAGGCGATGGATCGCGCCGCAGTTCGAAAGTGAAGTGATTGCCGAGTGCGTCCCTTAGGCTCTTCGTCTGGTATGCCAATTCAATCGCGAAGCATCGGTCTGTTTTATGAGTCCTAAAATCCTACCCTGGGTTGCATGGGTGGCCTGTCTTGTCCATTCTGGCCGCTCGCTCGCGACACCGCCCGGCGAGTATGAAACCAAAGCCGGCCACCTGCTTAACTTCGTCGAGTTCGTTGAATGGCCTGCAGGGGCGTTTCCCGACGCAAAGTCGCCGATCGTGGTTGGGGTCATGGGCAAGGACCCGTTCGGCGCAGAGTTGGACAAACTGCAAGACAAGGTCATCAACGGGCGAAGGCTGCAAATCAAGCGGTTCAAGGGAGCATTGGAATTCCGCGGTGAAGAAACTCCGGGCCGGCGCCGGGATGACCTGGCGGTCAAGCAGGGCAAGAAACTCGCCGAACTGAAATCCTGCCACATTCTTTTCATCAGTTCGTCGGAACGGAATTATCTGCCCCTGATTCTCAAACCGCTCAAAAGCGCGAGCGTCCTGACCGTGGGCGAGACGGAACTGTTTTTGCACGAGGGCGGGATCATCAATTTTCTCGACGGCACAAACAGGCTGCAGCTCGAAATCAGTCTGGATGCCGCGGAACGGGCGCGGTTGAAGATCAGTTCGAAATTGTTGAGCCTCGCCAAAGTCATCAAGACCGAGCGCTCGGACGGCCAAAAGTAACATGCGTTTCCTGCGGGATGTCTCCCTCAAACGAAAACTGACGGTCATTATCATGATGACCAGCAGCGCCACCCTGCTTCTGGCCTGCGCCGCCTTTGTCGTTTACGAAATGGCCGAATTCCGCCAGGACCTGGTGGACGACCTCACGGTCAAGGCCGACGTCATCGGCTCGCAAAGCACCGCGGCCTTGAAATACAAAGACCCGAAAGCCGCAACGGAAATCCTGGGCAATCTCAAAAAGGCAAAGCACGTCGTCGCCGCCGCCATCTACAGCCGGGACGGCAAAGTCTTGGCGAAATACCAGCGACCGGACGCGGGAGGGGATTTCTCTCCGCCGCCGCCGGAGTACAACCGGCATTTGTTTCAGAGCCGCCACGTCGAGCTCTTCCGCGAGATTGTTGATAATCGACTTGACTTGGGCGCGGTCTATTTGAAGTCGGACTTGCAGGATTTAAACAACCGCCTCAAGCAGTACTTCAACATTCTCGCCGCGGTGCTGGCGGTCTCCGGTCGTGTCCCGGCCCATCCTGCACCTGGCCAAAACAACCCGGGAGGTCTCGGAGGGGAAAAATTATTCCCTGCGCGCCGTCAAGCACGGCAACGATGAACTGGGCGAATTGATCGACGGTTTCAACGAAATGTTGGCACAAATCCAGGCGCGCGACGCCGAACTGGAGCGGGGCCGGGACTATTTGGAGCAACGCGTTCAGGAAAGGACCAAAGAACTGCAGCAGGAAATCGCCGAACGCAAGCAGACCGAGGAGAGGCTGAAGGCCACGGCAGTGCGGTTGGAGCGCAGCAACCGCGAACTCCAGGATTTTGCCTATGTGGCTTCGCACGATTTACAGGAGCCATTGCGCAAAGTGCAGGCGTTCGGCGACCGCTTGAAGGCCGCCTGCGCCAAGGCCCTCGCCGCCGAAGGCAGCGATTATCTCGAACGAATGCAGGCCGCTGCCAAGCGCATGCAGGTTTTGATTGACGATCTGCTTGCTTTTTCCCGCGTGACCACCAAGGCGAACCCATTCGAATCGGTGGACCTCCAGAAGATCGCGCGCGAGGTTTTGTCCGACCTGGAAGTGCGGGTGCAGCAGGCTGGCGGACAGGTGGAACTGGGCGAGTTGCCGGCCATTGACGCCGATCCGCTGCAAATGCGTCAGTTGTTTCAGAATCTCGTCGGCAACGCCCTCAAGTTCCACCAGGAAGGCAAACCACCCGTCGTCAAAGTCCGCGGCCAGATTCTCAAACCGCCTTCCGCAGAGGCCGCCGGCAACGGCCAGGCCGAGGCGCTTTGCCAGATCATCGTCGAGGACAACGGCATCGGTTTCGATGAAAAGTATCTCGACCGCATCTTCGTTCTTTTCCAACGGTTGCACGGGCGCAGCGCATACGAAGGGACCGGCATAGGCCTGGCG
>QHPW01000135.1:11704-15344 GCA_003219675.1 Verrucomicrobiota bacterium | reverse complement strand
GGCGCAGCGCATACGAAGGGACCGGCATAGGCCTGGTGATCTGCCGCAAGATCGCCGATCGTCACGGCGGCAACATCACCGCGAAAAGCGCGCCGGGCGCGGGCTCCACCTTCGTCGTCACCTTGCCGCTCAAACAACCGAAACAAATCCTGGCATGAAACTCAAACCCATCACCCTCCTGCTTGCCGACGATGATCCGGACGACCGCCTGCTGGCCAAGGAGGCGCTGGAAAAGAGCCGTCTGGCCAACGATCTCCGATGCGTGGAGGACGGGGAAGAGCTGCTCGATTATCTCCGACGCCGCGGCAAGTACGCCGACCCGAAGGAATCGCCGCGCCCCGGCCTGGTCCTGCTCGATTTGAACATGCCGCGCAAGGACGGCCGCGAGGCGCTTCGCGAAATCAAGAGCGATCCCAAACTCCGGGACATTCCGGTCGTCATTTTGACCACCTCCAAGGCCGATGAGGACATCGCCCGTTCCTACAACCTCGGGGTCAATTCCTACATTACCAAGCCGGTGAAATTCGCCGCGCTGGTCGAGGTCATGAAGGCCCTGGGCAAATACTGGTTTGAAATCGTTGAACTGCCCGGACACAACCGCGCCGACCACCATGGATGATCCACTGTTGAAAGTGCTGCTGGTCGAGGACGATGAGGACGATTACATCCTCACCCGCGAGTTCCTGGCTGAAATCCGCGGCAGCAATTTCGAGCTGGAGTGGGTGGAGGACTACGACGCCGGCCTGGAAGCGATTCACAAGGATCAACACCACGTTTACCTGGTGGACTACCGGCTGGGCAAAAACAACGGATTGGACCTGCTCCGCGCGGCCATCGCCCGTGGCTGCCAGGCGCCCATCATCCTGCTGACCGGCCTCGGTGACCACAAGGTGGAAAGTGAAGCCATGCGTTGCGGCGCGGCGGATTATCTGGTCAAAGGCCAGTTTGACGCCCAACTGCTGGAGCGCTCGATTCGCCACTCCATCCTGCGCAAGCGCGCCGAACGCGATCTGCACCAGCAGCTCACGCGCATCAGCCTGTTGAACCAGATCACACACGCCATTTCCGAACGGATGGATCTGGAAAGCGTCCTCAACGTCGTGCTGGGCCAGTTGGAAATCCATCTCCCCGTTGAATACGGCACGGTTTATCTCTTCGACACGCAGGCCGCCATCCTGAGCCAGGCCGCGGCGCGGCTCAAAAGCCAGTCGCCCACCGCCCACATGATTTCCCTCGACGAAATCGCGGTGCCTCTGTCGGAAACCGGCCTGGAGGCGTGCCTGAAGGGGGAACTGCTCTACGAGCCGGAGATGGTGAAAACCGAGGCGCCGTTGCTCAGGAAACTGGTTCAACCAGGAATGGGTTCCGCCGTCGTGGTGCCGATGATGGCGGAGAAAAATCTTTTCGGCATTCTCATCACCGCCCGCGCCAGGGCCAACGGCTTCAGCATCGGGGAATGCGAATTTCTGCGCACGCTCTGCGAACACGTCGCGCTGGCGGCGCACCAGGCGCGTCTGCACACCCAACTGCAAAGCGCCTACGACGAACTCCGCCAGACCCAGCAGGCGGTGATGCAACATGAGCGGCTTCGCGCCCTCGGCCAGATGGCCAGCGGCATCGCCCACGACATCAACAATGCGCTCTCCCCCGTCTCCGGGTTCGCGGAATTGCTCCTGCGCAACGAGAAGAACCTCACCGAGGCCGCCTGCAGATATTTGAATCACATCAAAACCGCCAGCGACGACGTCGCGCACATCGTCACGCGGATGCGGGATTTCTATCGAAAACGCGAGGAGCACCAGCCGTTGCTCCCGGTCAACCTGAATCAGTTGGCCCAGCAGGTCATTGAACTGACGCGCCCGCGCTGGCGCGACATTTCTCAACAACGCGGCGTCTCGGTGGAAGTGAAACCCGACTTCGACCCGCATTTGCCGGAAATCATCGGCACGGAAAGCGAGCTGCGCGAGGCGTTGACCAACCTGATTTTCAATGCCATCGACGCCATGCCCAGGGGCGGCATCATCACCTTGCGCACGCGTGTGGGGGCGTGGGCCTACATGCGCGGTGGCGCCAGGACACCCAGCCACGTCGCCCTCGAAGTCATTGACACCGGCGTCGGCATGGACGAAGAGACCCGCAAACATTGTCTGGAGCCGTTTTTCTCGACCAAGGGCCAGCTCGGCACCGGCCTCGGGCTGGCGATGGTTTATGGCGTGGTGCAACGTCACGACGGCGGCATCGAGATCAACAGCGCGCCCGGCAAAGGCACGACCATGCGCCTGATCTTCCCGGTGCGCGAAGCCCCCGCGACCGAGACCGTGGAAGGTCCTGCCGCCGCCGAGCCGGTGGCGCCGATGCGGATTCTGTTCATCGACGACGAACCGCTGTTGCGGGAATTGGTCAAGGAAATTCTCGAATGCGACGGGCACCAGGTCCAGATCGCCGACAGCGGCCAGAGCGGATTGGACGCCTTTCGCGCGGCGAACAAACAGGGCAAACCGTTCGATGCGGTCATCACGGATTTGGGCATGCCGCATCTGGACGGCCGGCAACTGGCGCAAATCCTGAAAAGGGAATCTCCCTCCACGCCGGTCATCATGATGACCGGTTGGGCCACGCTGATGAAAGGAGAGGAGGATTTGCCTCTGCACGTGGACGGCGTGTTGAACAAGCCGCCCAAAATCACCGAATTGCAGGAGACGCTGCGACGGGTGAGCCAGCGGCGCAACGGCGGCGTCGCGCCGTGACGGCCGTTCTCCGAACAGGGCAGGGAAGGCTTTGCCGCTCGCGCCCTGGCGTGTGGGGCGCACCCTGACACCGTCCCCAAACTGGCGGCTCTGCGCTACGTCCAAGGGCGCCTGCTGAAACGATCTTTATGAAAACCTACCGCCTCAATCGTCTGTTCAACGCCAGGTCGAACCGCTGTTTCGACGTCGCCGTTGACCACGGCTTTTTCAACGAACGCAGCTTCCTCCAAGGCATCGAAAATCTGGAAAAGGCCGTGAAGACGGTCGTGGCCGCCGCGCCAGACGCCGTTCAACTCACCGTCGGCCAGGCGCACTATTTGCAGTCGTTGCCCGGCAAAGAGAAACCGGCGCTGGTGCTGCGCACCGACGTGGCGAACGTGTACGGCGCCGACCTGCCACGCAGTCTCTTCAGTCGCATGATCGAGCAGCCGGTCGAACAGGCGCTCCAGCTCGATGCCGCCTGCGTGGTTGTGAATTTGTTCCGTATTCCCGAACAGCCCGAAGTCACCGACCAGTGCGTCCGGAATATTCTGCGGATCAAACCCGACTGCGACCGCTTCGCTGTGCCGTTGATGATTGAGCCGCTGGTGTTCCAACCGAACCGCAAGGCCGGCGGTTACATGGTGGACGGCGACCTCGAAAAAATCCTGCCGCTCGTCCGCCAGGCGGTCGAACTCGGCGCAGACATCATCAAGGCCGACCCGACCGGCGACGCGAGTGTCTATCACAAGGTCATCGAGATTGCGGGACGCATTCCCGTGCTCGTGCGCGGCGGCGGCAGGGCGCCGGACAACGAAATTCTGGAACGCACCGAAAAACTGATTCAACAGGGCGCCGCGGGCATTGTCTATGGACGCAACATCATCCAGCACGGCGATCCCGCCGGCATGACC
>QHPW01000135.1:0-11557 GCA_003219675.1 Verrucomicrobiota bacterium | reverse complement strand
GTTCATGGAAAAGCGAGCACCTCCAAAAATTGGAAGTGAGTTGGGGCCATGAACCGGGGCGCCGGCTGCAGAGTGGGACAGGCTTCCAGCCTGTCAGTCCCGAACAGGCAGGATGCCTGTGCCACTTTCTGAGGTTCATGGAAGGTGGAACCGCGGAATACACGAAAGCTGTTTAGAACGGTCCTCTTTCGCGTTTTTCGGGTATTTCGCGGTTAATTCTTCGCACCCGCTCTTCGCGGCCACGATTTTCGACAGCCAACCGAAAACTGCGCCGTGGTGGAAACGGGCCAACTGCCACAGCCCAGGCGCCACCGCGGCTATGCTCCCGTAACAAACAACGTTGAATACTGTCGAGGATTCTCCTCGGCCAACGATCCAGCCAACGAGAACCGCAACGTGCTTGAGCGCGTCGCAATTCCTGAAGAACGAATCCCTTCGCGAAAGTGTTGCTCGCCAAAGCCATTTCGCTAGTCTCACGGCCTGCAACATGAGTACCGCGAAACAAACCATGCGGGTCGGAATCATCGGCGGCGGACTGATGGGACGCGAAGCGGCCAGCGCGTTCGGGCGCTGGTTCGTGCTCGAAAACTTTCCCGTGCAGGCCGTGCTCGTCGCCGTCTGCGATTTGCAGGACAAACTGCTCGATTGGTTCCGCGAGGTGACCACGGTCAGGCTGCTCACCAAAGACCACCGGGAACTGCTCCGCGCGCCGGACGTGGACGTCGTTTATGTCGCTGTGCCGCACCATTTGCACGAACAGATGTACCTCGACGCGCTCGACGCGGGCAAAGATTTGCTGGCGGAAAAACCATTCGGCGTCGATTTGAAGGCGGCGCGTCATATTCGTGATGCGGCCGTGAAATCGGGCAGGTTCGTGCGGAGCAGCTCCGAGTTCCCGTTTCTGCCCGGCGCCCAACGTGTCATTCAAGCGGCGCGGTCGGGCAAGCTCGGTCGCATGCTGGAAATCCGTTCCGGGTTCTGGCACTCGAGCGATCTCGAACCGGACAAGCCGGTCAATTGGAAGCGCCAGACTAAAACCTGCGGCGAGATCGGCGTGATGGGCGACCTCGGCATGCACGTCGTGCACGTCCCGTTTCGCCTGGGCTGGAAACCGATCCGCGTCTATGCGCAGTTGCAAAAAATCTACACGCAACGTCCCGACGGCCAAGGCGGCATGGCAACGTGCGACACCTGGGATAACGCGATGCTGCACACCGAAATGATCATCGAGGGCGAGGAAGTGCCGATGCGATTGGAGATGAAACGGCTGGCGCCGGGCGAGACCAACACGTGGTTTATCGAGGTCCTCGGCACGGACGGCGGCGCGCGCTTCAGCACGAAGGAACCAAAAACGCTCTGGCTGTTCGAGCGCGGCCAGGAACAACTCTGGCAACGCATCGACCTCGGCCATCAAATGGTTTTCCCCACCATCACCGGCGGAATTTTTGAAGCGGGTTTCCCGGATTGTTTTCTGCAAATGTGGGCCGCCTATGCCGCTGAACGCGCCGGACAATTGGGCAATCGTTTCGGCTGCGTCATACCGGACGAGGCGGTGTGGAGCCACGAACTGTTCGCGGCCGCGCTGGAATCGCACGCGAAGAAGACCGTCGCGGCGCTTCACTAAGTGGTCTGTTTCATAAATACGCACACGCTCGCGTATCTATGAAATAGACCACTAAGCACTGTGCGCGCGCCAGGTCGCCGCCGAGGCAACGAGGCGGATTCGTTGCTGTTTTCCTCCTCCTCACGGCTGCCGGTCCGAGCGATCCGAATCACTTCGGCTTCAGCCCTTTTCTTTCCAGCACCGTGTTCGGTTCGCCCTTTGCCGCCTTGACTTCCGCTTCGGCCGCTTCTTGCGCCGTTGCCGCCGTCGGCCAGACCAGATCGCGGCCAGGATTGAAAAACGATGGCTTCGAAACCGGCGACGCGGGAGTGGCGTCGCCGCCGTCGTCCTGGCCATCGTTCCGTCTTCATTGGTTCGATAACGCACGGTCTGGCCGTCCATCGGGTCGCGCGGCAGCCTTGAAAGAAACTCCGGGATCATCGCCTTCAGCTCGGAAGGGAATCTGCCGTGGTGGAGCTGAAAACGCTTCAATGCGATAGCGGTGACAACCAATTCGCGTTGCGTTTCCGATCGTGCGGCTTTGGCAGACGACCTTTCCAGCGCCGTCGCAAGTTGGCCCGACAGGAAATACTTGGGGGAACCGAAATCGCCATCTCGCCAGACGCGCCGGTATTCGTTGGTGCCCCAGGCTCGCGCGGAGGCAAACGACCGGCCGCCGCCGGCCCGACGCGGGACCTCCAGCATAAGCTGGAGGGTTTGAACGTATCTCAACTCATCGTCGTAAGACCAAAGCCACAGCCAGGCGGTTTCGCCCCCGAACGAGCTCAGCGAAAGCAAACGCTGCTTGGACCACTCCAGCGCGAATTCGGGCACTTCCACGATATTGGTCGGCGTCGCCGGTCCGGTCGAACCCGTCCCCCCCGACGACAAAAGGTCGTCGAACAGTTGCCTACGCTCCGCGCTCGAATTCCGCAAGCGATCAAAAGTTTCGATGCCCATCGCGCCTTCCATCGCCTAAGCCTGCTCCATGGGCTGCAGAAATCCCAGCGCCTCCCAGTTCTTCTGCAACTCGGCCAACGGCTCGTCGGTCCAGCCGTCGGCTTGCAGCGCTTCCCAGGTGGGGGAGATCGCGATGGCGGCGATGGCCATCCGCACGAGTTGAGAGATAATCAGCCTCTCGTCCCGGAGGCCGTTGGCCAGAAAAAGCAAGGTGTTCAAATTCCCCGCGGCTTCCTTCAACCGGCCCGCGTGAAGATCGTTGATCGTTGCCGCCAGCAGCCATTGAGCGACCCCTTTGACTTTGGCCAGATGCGGGAGCAGGAGATTGAAACCCATCTTGTAATTCAGGTTCATGTCCAGTTGCGGCGTTTTGAGCGCTTCGCGGATTTGTTCGAGCGGCCCCGCATTCATCTTCAGGTCTTCCGCCAATTCCTCCCAGGTGTTGGTCTTTTTGGCGTCGCGAATCGCGGATTGCTTCCAGCCAACGTTCGCTTTGCCGGGGCGAACGAACTCCATCGCTTTGGGTAAATTATTCGGCACAACCGCGCCTTGCCGAAGCTGCCACGCGGCCTGTACCAGGTCGTTGGCAGCACGCTGCGCTTCGAGCGTGGCTGGCGGGGTCATTTCTTCGACGGTCAGTTTTTCGCCCCTGGCAACCAGCCCGAGCTTGTAGGTCTGCAACGCCCGTTTGGCTCGAAAATTGTGGAGCGGGACGAGCAGCGCAGCCAGCCCGGCCAGGGCAAGAACGGAGGTTAGAGCGCGGTGTTTCAACTTCGTCATAGCGGTTGATTGGACAAGAGCGGATGCGGAGCCTCACTTTGCCTACAACCTTTTGTTGCATATGCAACAAAAGGTTGTCGCCCCTCCCTGCGCCAGCCGCGGCGGGGTGAGGGGGCGGGGTCAAGCGCTTCGCGGCCGTGTCCTTGCTGTTGATCGGGTGTCGCATTACTCCATCGGACTCCGGCAACCTTCATGCCTTCAAAAAGTAATTCCGCTGTTTTTCGCCGACGGGCCGACCCAGCAGCTGGAGCACCTGCAACATGTCCTCCCAGACTTTCCGCTTCTCGCTCAGCGCTTCGTTGCGCAGGAGATAAGCCGGATGATATGTCGGCATGACGGGGACACCGCGAAACTCCCGCCAATGCCCGCGCAGTCTGGTGATGCCGCCGGTCTCGCCGAGCAAACCTTCCACCGCCGTGGCGCCGAGTGCCACGATCACTTTCGGCTGAATGATATCCAGTTGCGCCAGCAGATACGGCAGGCAGGTCTTCATCTCCCCGGCGGTCGGTTTGCGATTGCCCACCGCCTGGCCGGGCGTGTCAGGACGGCACTTCAAAATGTTGGCGATATAAACTGTGTCCCTGGTGAAGCCCATGGTTTGGACGATCTTTGTCAGGAGTTGACCGGCCTTGCCGACGAAGGGTTCGCCCCGCTCGTCTTCATCAGCGCCCGGCGCTTCGCCCACGAACATCAGCGGCGAATGGATGTCCCCGACGCCAAACACGACGTTCTTCCGTGAGGCCGCCAGCTGCGGGCATTTCTGGCAAACCATCGCCCGCGCGCGCAACCCGGCCATCGCGGTTTCTTTTGCTTCGCGATTGAGCGGCGCAGGCGCGGACGATGCAGAAGCCTCCGCCACCGGCGATGATCGCGGCGCAGATTGGGTTGGTGGAGAAACAGCCTGGGGGCGGCCGGAGACATCTGCTGTTCCGCCGGAGGGTTGCCCAAGGGGCGAGGCGAACCCCTCCAGGGTTTCGGGCGAGAGGTTGATGAATCTGGCGCCTTGCGCTTTCAGGTCTTCCAAATGTTGAATCGTGGCTTCGATCAGTTGTTGATAACCCACGGACATCACGGCTCATCGTAGAGATCGAAAAACGGAGCGCACGAAAAAGTTATGCACGAAAGGCGGCCCAGATGTGAACAAATCGGTCTTGATTTTTGCACGGCACCATCTCATTGTCCGGTTGGTTTAAAGCTCGGGCAGCGGAACACAGTTCCGACAGCCAAACCAGGACCCATATTTATGAAACGCGTGGCTCTAACTCTCCTTGCGGTTCTCTCGGTGTCGGTTGGCGCCTTCGGCCAGGTCATCATCGCGGATTGGACGTTCGAGACTAGTCAGCCCAACATAATGAACCAAACCATCCTCACGGGCATCAATCCCGAGGTTGGCGCCGGAACCGCGTCGGCTGTTCACGCAAACGCAATGACGGACTACAGTAGTCCGTCGGGCAATGGATCCGTCCACTCGTTCAGTGCCAACACCTGGAGTGTCGGGGACTACTACCAATTTCAGGTCAGTACCGTCGGCGATATGGGTATTCAGGTGAGTTGGAATCAAACCCGCAGTGCGACCGGCCCGGCGTCATGGAACTTTGCCTATGGCCTCAACGGAGTTGATTTCACTGTCGCATTGGGTGGTTACACCGCGAACTCGATCACCTGGTCCAATTCGGCTCCTGCCGCTGGCAGCAGCTTTTCGGTGGATCTCAGTTCCGTCAGTGCTTTGGACAACGCTTCCTCGGTTTACTTCCGGATTAGCGCGGCCACCGCTGCCGGTGGTGCTGCCGGAACGGCGCGAGTGGATGACTTTCAAGTGGCCGCGACGCCTGTTCCCGAACCCCGGGAATACGCAATGGTCGCCGGATTGGGTTTGATCGGCTTCTGTGTTTTTCGCCGCCGGGCTTTGAAGCGGGTCTAAGCCCGTTCAAAAGCTCCTGCCCGTGTAGCAGCCGAGATAACGAGGCTCAAATTTCTTCAGGAAGAAAAGAAAAGTCAGACCCTCCTCACGTCGGCTGCTGCTTTTTTGGCAGGCTGCTGACTCGGAAATCTCCTGCCCGTGGCGCAACACGGTTTTCTGCGGGCGTAAGCAACACCGATCAATCGGGAACTTTTGGACACTCTGCTCTGCCATTACCGATTCTTTCGAGAATTGTCAGGTTCTTGTGAAATGCTACCTTGGTCGCATGACGCGGCATTGCTGGAAATGCGGATGGGAATGGACGTTGTCCGGCCAACCGGGGCGCAGCGAGAGTTGCCCGCAGTGCCGGTCCGACCTGCGGGTCTGCCTGAACTGCGTGAGCCACGACCCGCGCGCGGCGCACCAATGTCGTGACCGGCGGGCGGAACCGGTGTTTGAAAAGCACCTCGGTAATTACTGCGAATACTTCGAGTTCGTTCGCCGCGCCTTTGTCCCGCCCGCGGAGGAAAAGTCCCGCGAGTCCGCCGCGCGCGACCAGTTGAAGAAACTGCTGGGGGACTGAACCGAAAGTTTCGCAAACGCGAAGCGTTGTAGCCGCAATCTTCAGGTTGCGCTCATGGCCATCGGCAATCCGCGGTCCGCAACCTGAAGGTTGCGGCTACAGAAGCGGCCTTTCCAGGCAGAGTCAGCATCTGGAACCTGACCGCGCCGGCCGTATTCAGGAGCCGCCGGATGATTCCACGGGATTTCAACTTGTCAGCCTGTATCACGGCACCTAGATTCTGCTGGTGCCGAAAAAGAAGCCGTTGTCCAACGAAGATTTCCTGAGACACGTCCGAGATTACCTGCCGATGGACGCGTCGGTCTGGAACACCGACGAGAAGGGCAAACCCTGTTCCTGCGCCCTGTCGAGCGGAATGATGGAAAACCATTTTTACCGGTTCGACGCCGAGGCGATTCTGGCCGCGAGTCATGCCATCGAAGAGCTGGCGCTGGAGGAGGCGAACGGCTTTTTACTGGCGACCATGCAGGAATTCAGGCATTTCGAGCCCCATCGCGAGCGTTACTGGCAACTGGCGGCAACGCTGAGGGAAGTGCGCGTCGTGGCGGAAGGGAGGAAACCGGCGCGCCACGGGCACTTGAAATTCGCGGGCACAAATCACAACGCGCTCGCGCTTTTCTGGACAGTGCTGTATCAAGGACATCACCGCCAGGCACTCCTGATTTGTCGACAGACGAACGGCGCGGGAATTTTTGAACAGAAACGATTCGACGGCTTTTACACATTTAACCCGGGGCTGATCGCGCGCGTGCGGCGGGACGTCGAGGAAATCCTCTCGGGACGATCGTCCCGGATGCGTGAATTCGAGCGGTTGCTCGCCATTGACCTGGCGGCGAAGCGGCTTGGCGCTGAATTCGCCCGCGAGCGCCAGGCGGTCGAAGGCGCGCTGCGCAAGTTGCAGATTGCGGGCGGGCGCTACGAGGCGCGGCAGTTCGCCGCTGACCTGGAAAAAGCGCTGAACCGGCTGAAGCTTTTGGCCGATAGACTGCCGGGTCTGGTGAGCGCCGTTGACTCTCGCCTCGCTGCATGATTGAACTGGTTCAATTTCCATGGAGTCCGTTTTGCATCGTGCAGCGGCGCATTCTGGAGTACACCGGCCTGAAGTTTAAAATCGTCAACGTTCCCAACACGGTACGATCTCTGGTCTGGAAGCTGACCCGGGGCCGGTATTATGCCGTGCCGATCATCAAAGATGGCAGAACCGTCGTGTTTGAAACCGATGAAGACTCCCAAGTCATCGCGAAGTATCTCGATGACACATTTCATCTCGGCCTTTTTCCGCGCGAACTCGAAGGGGTGCAGAGCATTCTCTGGCGCGGCATCGAAACCGAAGTGGAAAGCCACGGCTTCAAGCTCAACGACATTTACTGGCAGGAGTTCGTGCCCAGGCCGGAGTGGTGGGCTTTCGTGCGGCACAAGGAACGCAAGTTCGGCCGTCATTGCCTGGATCAGTGGCGCAAACAGCAGGCGCAGTTGCTCCAGGACCTGGCGCGGAGCCTGCTGCCCTTCGAAGAGATGTTGCTGGATCATGCGTTTCTGCTCGAAGGGCGGCCGCGCTTTGTTGATTTCGACCTTTACGGCATGCTCGGCAATTTCCTTTATTCAGGACACTATGAACTGCCCGCCGCCCACTCCCGGCTCAAAGACTGGTACCGGCGCATGACCCGGATCCGATCCGATCGTTTTCAGTGAAAAATTATATTCTCGATACCAACGTCCTTCTTCACGACCCCAACTCGATCCTTAATTTTCAGGAGCACAACGTCCTGATTCCCATCGAGGTCATCGAGGAGGTTGACCGGTTCAAACGCGAATCCACCGAGCGCGGCGCAAATGCCCGCACCGTTTCGCGCACCCTGGACAGTTTGCGCGCGCAAGCCCGATTGAGCGAAGGGGTCACCCTCCCGAACGGGGGCCGGCTCCGCGTCGTTTTCCAGAACGGAAGGCAGAACGGCCACGCCACCCTCCGCGACAACAACGTCGATAGCCGCATCGTGGGGCTGGCGATTGCCGTGCAAAAAGCGCACCCGAAACAGCGGGCGATTCTCATTACCAAGGACATCAATCTTCGCATCAAAGCCGACGCGCTCGGTCTGCAAGCCGAGGATTACGAGAGCGACCGCGTGCTCATCAAGGACCTTTACACCGGCATGTTCGAGCTGACGGTCAGCGCGGCCGAAATGGCCGCTTTTCGAAAGGATGAAGAATTTGAACTCAACGGCGGAGGCCGGCATTTCCCGAACGAGTTCTGCACCCTAACCGAAGAGACCAATCCCAAGCGCGCCGCGTTGACCAAAGTCGATCTCACCAGCCAAAAACTGATTCCCATCACCGACTCGCGCGAGGCTGTCTGGGGCATCAAACCGCGCAATCGCGAGCAACACTTCGCCTTCGACGCATTGCTGGACGAGCGGATCAAGCTGGTGACGCTGATGGGCAAGGCCGGCACGGGCAAAACCTTGCTGGCGATGGCGGCCGGCCTCAGGAAAACGGTGCAGGACCGCGAATACCGCCGGCTCGTCGTCGCGCGTCCGACCATTTCCATGGGCAAGGAGCTCGGGTTTCTCCCCGGTTCACTCGAAGAAAAACTGAACCCGTGGATGCAACCGATTCACGATGCGCTCGAAATGCTCAGCGACCTGAACATGGGTCAGGACCACCGACGCAGCACCGACCTGATGCGTTCGGGCACCATCGTCGTGGAGGCATTGAGTTACATCCGAGGCCGCAGCATCGCCAACCAGTTTATGGTGATTGACGAGGCGCAGAACCTCACGCCGCTCGAAGTCAAAACCATCATTACTCGCGTCGGCCACGGCACCAAGATTGTGTTCACCGGCGACCCTTACCAGATCGATAACCCCTATGTGGATTCGTCGTCAAACGGATTCAACTATATCATCAGCAAGTTCCGGCCCGAGCCGATCGCCGCGCACATAGAACTGCAGAAAGGCGAACGCTCCGAACTCGCCGAACTGGCAGCCAATATTCTGTAATCTATACTCTATACTCGTTGCGTGCACCGGTTTTTCACGCCGCTCTTGCGCAGGCTCTACGGCTTATTCGCCGTGTTGGTCGTCGTTTACGCCGCCTTCTTCTTCGGGCAGTACACGCGTTGGAACAAGGAGCGTCTCTACCGAAAACTCCTGTCCGGCGACCGCGGCCAAAAGCTTTCCGCCGGGTTCGATCTGGCCTGGCTCGGTGGCCAGGAACAACTGCTGCACGCCCTCAGGTCCCCTTCGGCCCCGGTTCGTGAAATCGCCGTTGACTCGCTCTGGAGCCTCTGGTTTCACGCGGCGGGCAAGGAGGCCTTCCGACTTGCCCACTCGAAATATCCGAATTTCGCCGAGGGCTGGAACCGCCGCGCGATTCTTTACTGGCAGATGGGACAATACGAAGAATCCATCGCCGACTGTAAAAAGGTCGTCGCCCTGAACCCCGGCCATTTCGGCGCATGGCAGGGAATGGGGCTTTGCCAGTTGCGCGTCGGCGATCTGGAAGGCGCCTGCCAATCGCTCCGTGTCGCGCTTAAGATCAACCCGCGCGATGCCGGCCTGCGACGAAAGCTTCAGCAGTGCGAAGAGCTGCTCCGCAGACTCTCGCCTGAGCGCTTCCATCCGGTGGATTGGGTCTGACGTCTTTTGTTTTGGGTCTCAAGCGCGCCATGATTGTCGGCATCCCCAAAGAGATCAAAGACCAGGAGTATCGCGTCGCGCTGCTGCCGTCCGCCGCCTATCAACTCATCCAGCGCGGGCACCAGGTCGTGGTCGAGCGTGGCGCCGGCGCCGGCGCCGGCTACCCGGACGGCGACTACGAGCAGGCCGGTGCGAGGCTGGTGGACAGCCACAGCGCGGTGTTTGAGCAGGCGGACTTGATTGTGAAAGTCAAAGAGCCGCAGCCCTCCGAATATCCGCTGTTGCGTCCCGGACAACTGCTCTTTACCTATCTGCACCTTGCGGCAAGTCGTTCGCTTACCGACGCGCTGCTCAAATCCGGCGTTATCGGTCTTGCCTACGAAACCATTGAAGTGAATCGCCGCCTGCCCTTGCTCGAACCGATGAGCGAAATCGCCGGGCGCATGTCGATTCTCGTTGGCGGTTATTTTCTGGCGAGACATTTCGGCGGCAGCGGCGTGCTGCTCGGCGGTGTGCCCGGCGTTCTGCCGGGTCGCGTCGTGGTGCTCGGCGGCGGCGCCGCGGGCGTCAACGCGGCCCGCATGGCGACCGGTCTGGGCGCGGACGTCACCATTCTCGAAGTGGACCTGGAACGCATGCGCTTCCTCGATATCACGCTGCATACCGCGCACACCCTTTACTCGAGCGAGGCGCATTTGATGGAGCTGTTGCCGGCGGTGGATTTGCTGATCGGCGCCGTGCTGGTGCCGGGCGCCAAAGCGCCGCGCTTGATTCGGCGCGAGATGTTGCGCCGGATGCGAACCGGAAGCGTGCTGGTGGACATCGCCATTGACCAGGGCGGTTGCGCGGAAACTTCGCGTCCCACGACGCATCACGATCCGGTGTTCGTCGAGGAAGGCGTCATTCATTACTGCGTCGCCAACATGCCGGCGGCCTACGGGAGGACCGCCACGCAAGCCCTCACGAATGTCACCCACCGTTACATCGAACTGCTCGCCGATCACGGACTGGCCGAGGCCTGCCACCGGATGCCGGCATTGGCCGGCGGCGTCAACGTGATGAACGGGAAAGTCACCTGCAAAGCGGTCGCGGAAGCGCACGGGCTGCCCTATTCGGCGCCCTCGTTCGGAGGCTGAGGGGTCAGTTCGTGATATTGGCTACTGTTCACGACATGCCTTTCCTCGATCGGTACGGCCGATTATTCAGATGGCCAGCCGATCAGTAACCACAATAGTTCACCGCAGATGAGGGCCTAAATTCTCGACCGCCTGAGTTGCAGCGACACGAACGGCTCTGTCAGCGTCATTGAGACTCTTTAATAGTGCGGGAACTACGAGCTGTGGTGATGCGCTGGGCATAGAACCTAGTGCTTCAATAGTGGCAAGTCGCACCGACGGAAGAGGGTCTTTAAGATTCGACACGAGTGCGTTCACGTCGTCGCCGTAAATGGTGAGAGCATCATTGTGACTTGGAGAGTAGGTCCTGGCGGCACCCCTCCTGAGCTTCGCGAGCACTATAGCCGCTTGGATCCGCAGCGTGCAGTTCGTATTGGCACACGCTTTCGTTAACTCAGGAATGGACTCCTTCCCAATAACGAACAACGCCTGCTCGGCGTCAAGGTATAGTTCCTTATCCTCGAGCATGTTACTTACATTAGGAATAGCCGCCTTGGCTTTTGAACCCAATATCAGAAACGCCTGACAGGCGCTTCTGCGACGTTCGACTGCGAGTTGAAAAGGAATATTGATCACGGACTGTTTCCTCATTAGCTGGACGAACTTTGCTTTGAGCCGGGAATCTTTCGTTTCAAGCATCTGCACTAAATAAGGCACCGCGTTTGAGCCAATTGTCTCAATTGCTTCGCTCGCCTGCTCCCTGCCTTGGCTCGGGTGGGGTGAGCGATCGAATTGCTCTAGCCACTCACTCAGTCGTTGGCCTTGATGCACCGGTTCATAAGGGTGCATCAAGGCGGTCAGCACGAAAGTGACGGCGCCTACTCCCAAAAGAAGGAGGATCGCCTTCTTGTAACGCCCTTTCATAGACTGGTCATTAGCATCTTTCGCGGCAAAATTAACCAACAAAGGGGTCCCAGGGTC
>QHPW01000487.1 GCA_003219675.1 Verrucomicrobiota bacterium | reverse complement strand
GTGGTTCCGAACCAGCAACAACCTCCTGCTCCGCCAACTATTTCACCGCTTCCGCATCAATTTACCGACGAGGATGTGCCGACGACGACGGTCAACTTCACAATCGGCCCGGAGTCTTCGCTCCCGAATCTGAGTGTGACTGCGGAGGCCAGTAACCTCGCCTTAACGCCACTCGACAGGATTCTCATCTCCGGCGATGGCACCAATTACGCGCTGACGATCGTGCCGGCGGCCAATCAGTTTGGCACTTCGCTTATCACGGTGCGGGTGACGGACGCCGCGGACCAGTCCGCCAGTTCAACTTTCCTGCTCACCGTCAACGCCGTAAACGATCCTCCGACACTCGAACCGATTCCGAACCAGATAACCTATGAAAACTCATCTCCGTTGGTCGTGCCTTTCCATGCCTCGGACGTGGATTCGCCGCTGACCTACACAATGCTCTCGTCCAATCCAGACCTCATCTCGACATCGGGAATCCGGCGGGTTCGGCTCTCTCTCACCCAGGAGGTCCTGGAGATTACGCCCCGGACCAATCGTGTTGGCTCCACGGTCGTCACTTTAACGGCGAGCGACGGCGCGGCGGAAGTCAGTGCTTCATTTGTAGTAAGCGTGCTGCCGCGTCCGTTTGTGCCGACACCCGACCGCCTTGCGCAATTCAGCTCCGGGTCGATCCGAACGGCGGATCTCGATGGAGATGGCCGGCTGGATTTGCTGCTGACGGGCAACTTTACAAGTCCTCCAACGAAACCGATACGTCTTTACCGGAACATGGGTGCCGGCAGGTTTGTCGATGCTGGCCTTGACGTAAGCGGAGCAGCCAACAGCGCCGGTTTTCTGGTGGACTACGATCATGACGGCGACATCGACGTGATACTGACCGCCTTTCAAACCGCACAAATTCTGCGCAATGAAGGAGGAACAAACTTCACCGTCATTACCAACGTGCCCAATTTGATTCCCACTTTGAGTTCCGGGGCGGTGGGGGTCTGGGGCGACGTGGATAACGACGGCGATCTGGATATGGTTTACTCCCGTTCCCCGGGCGAAATGGGAATCCTCCTGAACAACAACGGAGTTTTCAATGTGTCGCGGTCCTTGCCGCGGGTCTCAGGTTATCTGGCAGTCGGTGATTATGATTCCGACGGGATGCTGGACATCGCCTTTTCAGGGAGCAACCCCGCGGGAGCGTACACCAACGGAATTCTTCGTGGTGTGGGCGGCGGTCAATTCCAACCCGGCGCGGTTGCGCTCGATCAATCGACGTACGGTCCGGTAGGCTGGTGTGACATCGACATGGATGGGCGGCTGGACTTCTGGCATCTGCAGTTCGCTGCTCCCGGTCGCCGGTTGCTTCTCTATCGCAATCTGGGCGGCGGTGAGTTTGCTGCCCCTTTTGTTATCTCCATCGATTTCCTCGATCCGGCATCATTTCACTGGGCGGACCTGGACGGCGATGGCGACCTTGATTTTGTTGTTGAAGTCAGTTTGCCCGGTCCGTTCTCATCGCCTCGCGCTACTCCAGTTAACAAGGCCATCATGATTTATCGGAACGACGGTGATTTTCAATTTACTCCTCTGGGCGACGCCTTGCCTGATGCCGAGGCGCGATTTCTGAGCATCGGAGACTTTGATAATGACGGCGATGTGGATCTGACTGCTGCGGTCTGGGAGGCCTCTCCTCAGCCGGTTTTGGTGCCGACGGTGCGTGTTCTGTTGAATCAGATCAGCCGGCCCAATCCCCCTCCCGGCCCGCCCACCGGTCTTCAGGCCCGGGTCGATGGACAGTCGGTGTGGCTGAGTTGGAGACCCGCCACCGACTTCAATCAGCCGGGCGGCCTCACTTACAACGTGCGGGTCGGCACGCGGCCGGGCGCATCGGACATCGTTCCGGCGATGTCGCTGACCAATGGGGCTCGCCTGGTGGTCGAATTCGGCAATGCCGGGCCGCGAACGAATTTCTTTCTTACCAATCTGATTGGCGAAACGCTTTATTGGTCGGTGCAGTCGGTGGACAACAGTTACATCGGCGGCCCCTTTGCGCAGGAACAACGGTTCATCATTAACCTGCCGGGCAATCAGGCGCCGGTCATTGGCCCAATCGGCGATCAGACGATAAGGGAAGACAGTTCGCTCGTGGTGCCTTTTAGTGTCAACGACGATCGCACGCCGGCGGACATGCTTCGTCTCCGCGCGATTGCGGACAATCCATTTCTGTTGCCTTCGGCCAGAATGACCTTCGGCGGCAGCGGCACCAACCGCACACTGGCGATCTTGCCGGCGACAAACCAAATCGGCCAAACGCTCGTCACGGTGGAGGCGTGGGACGCGGTGGGCGCAATGGCAGCCCGCAGTTTCACCGTTACCGTCACCAACGTAAATGATCCCCCGTTCATCTCGGCCATTGCGGCGCAGACGAACCTTTACTCAGCCGAACCGTTGACCGTTGAATTCATGATCGGCGATCCGGAAACAGCGGCGGACCAACTGCAACTCAACGCGGATTCAAGCGATCCGATTTTAATTCCCTCGACGAATATTGTCTTTAGCGGCAGTGGCGCCAATCGGAGCGCTGCTATACGGACCGGCGCGCCCGTTGACCAGGGCCAGGTCACCATCACCCTCACGGTCACGGATCCGGATGGAGCGAATGCGAGTACGAGTTTCGCCCTGACGTTGCGTAACGAGAGGTTTCGTTTGCTGCCGACTCCATTCGGGGGCGTGCGGGACGGGAGCATGGCCTGGGGTGATTTTGACAATGACGGTGATTTGGACCTCGCTCTGGCCGGGCAAGGACTAAACCAAACTGCTCTCTATCGAAATGATGGAGGCGGCCGGTTCGTGAAGCTGGACCTCGATCTGCCCAACGTGGACGGCGGCGGCGTGGAATGGGGCGACTTCGACAACGACGGCGACCTGGACTTGCTGATCCACGGCCGCAGCCTGTTTACCGGGCCGTGGGTCATCGCCTACGTCTATCGTAATCTGGGCGGGGGAAAATTCGAGCTGATGAATGCAGGCTTGAACGGACTTTACGGACCGGCGGCCTGGGGCGACTATGACAACGACGGCCGCCTGGACATCCTTTCGACTGGGGAAGACTCGAGTGGCAATTACCGCTCGGTGGTTTACCACAATGAGGGTGACGGGCATTTCGCCGCGATCTCATCCGGCTTCAGTGCGATCGGCAACGCCCAGTTAAACTCGTCCGGGATCACTCACTTATGGTGCGACTTCAATTCCGACGGCTACCTCGATTTGATCCTGCGCCGCTTCGATGTTTTCCAATGGCGCGACGCGTTGTATCGCGGCGATGGACACGGTGGATTCAGCGAAACACCCGTTCCGTGGG
>QHPW01000134.1:7040-7555 GCA_003219675.1 Verrucomicrobiota bacterium | reverse complement strand
CTCACTGTTTTTTGCCTCGTTCTTCTTCCTGGGCTGCCCCCCCGGATTTTTGCCCAGGGCTGCGTGCAATCGCGCGGCGCGAGGAACGGCTTGATGCTGGGCGAGGATGCCTACCTGCAGGCGGACAGTTGGGAAGCGAACGTGGGTTATCGCTGGCTTCACTCGGACCGGCATTTCGTCGGCGGCCAGGAACAACCGCAGCGACAAGCCAACGGCAGTGACGTGGTTAACGATTCGCACTTCATCGATCTCACGGCGACTTACGCTGTGACGAGGCGGTTTGCCCTGAACCTGACGGTCCCTTTCGTGTACTCGACACGATCGTCCCTCTACGAGCACGACGGGACCAACCGTCACACCATGACCGCCAGCGGCCTGTCAGACGTGCGGATTACCAGCACGGTCTGGTTGCTCGATCCTGCGACGCATCACGATGGCAACTTCGCCCTGGGCGTGGGGATTAAATTCCCGACCGGCGATTCTGCCGCCACGGACATCGCGTACCGTCCGACGGG
>QHPW01000134.1:0-7002 GCA_003219675.1 Verrucomicrobiota bacterium | reverse complement strand
CGTCCTACCTGATCACCCCGCAGGAAATGAACACTCCAACCGGTTATTCCATACCGGACACGTACTTGCTCCGCGCCGGATTCAGCTACACGGTCTGGCCATCGCGTGGATTGTCGCTGAGTCTTGGCGGCCGCATGGAAGGCGTGCCGGTTACGGACTGGTTTGGCGGCAGCGAAGGCTCTCGACGGCCCGGTTACTCCGTCTCCATCGAACCGGGCATCACCTGGGTGTATCGCAAACAGGCCATCAATGTCACCGCGCCTGTCGCCCTCGAGCGAAACCGGGAGAAAAGCGTTTCCGACCTTCGCACCGGGCGGCATGGCGACGCCGCTTTTGCTGATTACATCATCACCAGCAGCATTTCGTATCGCTTCTAACCCGCATATTTCCCAGCCCGGCCAAGCCTCAGGCAAAAAGTAGTGGCACGGGCGTCCCGCCCGTGTGTTCCAGCAAGATTCCATGGAGCCAAAACCGGAAACTCACGCGCGAGACGCACGTGCCACTACTTTGGTTGCGCGCCAGCCGCGCTGCAAAATATCCGGGCTATTATAGCCGACCTCCCGTATCATCCGAGGTTTTGTGAAGGTGCGAGAATTGTTCATCCGTGGTTCAATGAAATCCATGCGAACCCAGCCCATCGCCCACGGCGTGTTCTACGCAAACAACAGGTTGATGTTGAAGCTGATCATCGATGCGGGCGGCGATGGCGGGCGAAAGTGGGAGGAAGTGAAATCTGACTTTAGCGAGTTCGCCAGTCACACCGTAACCCTGCGTTTGTATCAGCGCGTGCTTGTGCCGAACAGACAGCCGGCACCGCGTATTGGAGGGCTATTGAAGCGAAGTAAAACGTCCGCCCGTTGTCAGGCCCCCAACCCGGCAGCGATAGACGAACGCCGGCGGGACATTGCGCCAAACGATGCGGCTGATCTTTACTTGCGTAAAATAGCGTTCCAGTCGCTCGCGGAACCGGCGCGCGCGCGGCAGCCAGCAGGCGTGCACGTAAGTGAAGGTCGTGAACATTCCGTCCGGCGCGAGCGAAGCCAGGACCGCCGACAGAATGTGTTCCTGGACGTTCACCGGCATGTTCGCCCAGGGCAGGCCACTGATGATGTAGTCGGCCTTTGTCCTGCGATGGTGGGCGAGGTATTTTTGGATTTTATCCGCGGAATCGTGGTAAATGCTGACGGAGGGGAAACGCAGGCGGAGCCCGCGCACGTGTTTGTCATCCAATTCAAGCGCGAAAAACGCCGTGTGCCTGCCGATGCGTTCGAGAATCAGCCGGGTGAAAGCGCCGGTGAACTGGGGGCGAACGATCCCACACGCGCCGGTTCCCGGAGAAAGGCGCCGAGGAACCGCAGCCGTTCCGCCACGTCAGGATCGAGTTTTCCGAGAATGCCGGCGGTTGACGCGCCGGCGCCGTGGTTGCGCGACCGCGCCTGGACCCCGTAATAGTCGTTCATGCTTTTCACCGCTTGGAACCACCGAAGGACTGATCCGTTGCGCCTTTACCGGATGGATGCTTCTCCGGGGTTCCCGGCCAAGTTTCACAGAAAACATGATAAAGCCGAGCGCCCCGCGCAAGTCAATCCTTCAAAAAGTTTTCGGAATCTTTTTGAAATACCAACAGTTGCGCGTCGCGGCGAACTGAGCTATTCCTGTGAAATCAATTGTGAACCCGGAAACTCCACCGCCGCGCCCGGAGCACGTGCTCGCGACTTTTCGCTGGCCGCTGGTGATCGTCGCGCTCGCCCTCGTCGCGTTGTTCGCCTTCCTCACTTTTCTCTGGGTGACGAAACGGACCTATGACCAAACACTCGCCCGCGGCGGCAAAGCGGGCGAATACGCGGTGCAAAAGGCGGAGGCGATTGCCGAAAAATTCATGAGCGGCAACATCACCCGGACCTTCCTGGCCGCCATTCCGGAAATCACCTCGACCGGCGCCGGAAATCTGGAACTCGCCACCTCCGATCAAACCGAAGCGTTCCGCGCCGAAGACCAGAAAAGCATATTTTGGGACAAGCTCTACCTCGGCAAAACCGTTTCTGAAATTCGCGTGCCTGTGACCTACCGTTACCACCTCCGTCTGGCCGATCCCTGGCGTTTGGACGTCTCCGGCCAAAGCTGCATCGTCGTCGCGCCCTCCATTCGGCCCAGCCTGCCGCCGGCCATTCACACCGACCGAATGGAAAAGAGATCGGATGAGGGCTGGGCCCGCTTCAACGCTCGCGAACAAATGGCGGGACTGGAGAAAAGCATCACCCCGACGCTGTCCACCTACGCGGTGGACAAAAAACACATCGACCTCGTCCGCGAGCAATGCCGCAGGACCGTGGCGGAGTTTGTGAAAACCTGGCTGCTCAAGGAGGACCATTGGCGCACCGATCGATTCCACACGATTAAAGTGATTTTCGCAGATGAAACCAATGCCGCGCCGGAACAGGTTGCGCCGATGCCCGCCACCGGCGCGGTGGCGCGCGAAGTCGTCGAGAAATACGGCGACGGGTTCGCCGAGCATCCGGTCGGCACGGGTCCATACATGCTCGCCGAGTGGGTGCGCGCACACCGCATCGCGCTCGAGGCGAATCCCGACTTTCGCGGCGAGACCTTCGTCACCGCCGGCGGCGAGAACGAGCGCGACCCGAAACTTCACGTGGACTTCACCGCCAGGCGCGTCTGCCCGAAATGTGACGACATCAAACTCAAACGCCGCCATTTCAGCGCGGAACGCCGCGTCGAAGTGGACGAATGCCCCGGTTGCGGCGGTTACTGGCTCGATGCCGGTGAACTCGAAAAGATCCGGCACGAGACCGGAGAGACCACGCGCCAGAAGGACGCTCAAGCCGCCAGCCGGCTCCGGCTGACCGCGCCGGTGCTTCGCTACATTTATCGGCTGCGAACCGGCGAACGGATGTAGCGCAGGCATCCCTGCCTGCAAGTCGCGAGGCTTCTCAGCCTCGCGATACAACACGGCAGGGATGCCGCGAAACCTCACAGATGAACACAGATAACGAACCGGCTTTGGCCGGGCGACCGTCGGACAAGTTCCTGCTCAAGCAGGAGACGCACCATGTTATCGGCTGCGCGTTTGAGGTCCTCAACGAACTCGGTCACGGCTTGAATGAGAAGTGCTACGAGAATTCATTGATCGTGGAATTCGGTTTGCGCAAAACCGCCTTCGTGCAGCAACGGCAGTTCGACGTGCTCTACAAGGCCCATAAGGTGGGACTGTTCATCCCTGATCTCATCGCCTTCGATCGAGTGATCGTTGACACCAAGGTGATCGACCGTATCACCGACCAGGAGCGTGGCCAGATGCTCAATTACCTTCGCGTGACGAAATTGCGGGTGGGCCATATCTTAAACTTCAAGCATCCTAAACTTGAATGGGAACGCATCGCCCTCTGAGAATACCAACCACAGATAGACACAGATGAACACAGATAGGGAACCAAGCCCGGCCGGGTCGGGCGGCATTCGGACATCTTAAACTTCGAGCAGGGGCGAATCGTCCTCTGAGAAATCATCTGTGTCCATCGGTGTCCATCTGTGGTTAAATCTTTTTGAAGTATGGAAGCTGACAAAAACAAGCAGCCTGAACGCAAATCCTTGGACGATCGCGCGAAGATGACCGAGCTGGAGCGCGTCCGCCACTCTTGCGCCCACGTCCTCGCCACCGCCATCCTGCGCATCTGGCCCGACGCCCAGTTCGCCGCCGGCCCGCCGGTCGAAAACGGCTTTTATTACGACGTCGAACTCTCCCACCGCATCTCGCCCGAAGATTTCCCGAAAATCGAGGAGGAGATGAAGAAGGAGATCAAAGCCAACCATCCGTTCGAGAAGATCATGGTAAACCGTGAGCAGGCGTGGGAAGACGCCACCAAAGGACGCCTTGCCGCCCTGGCCGAGCGCAAGGTTCCGAGCAAATTCAAACTGGACATCGTCCAGAACATTCCCAAAGACGAACCGATCTCGTACTACAAAAACGGCGATTTCATTGATCTCTGCGCAGGGCCGCACGTGATGCGCACCGGCAACATCGGCGCGTTCAAGCTCACGCACGTGGCCAGCGCCTACTACAAGGGCGACGAACGCAACCCGCAGCTCCAGCGCATCTACGGCACCGCGTTCAAGAACAAGACCCAGCTCGACGAGTATTTCAAGATGCTCGAAGAGACCAAACGCCGCGACCATCGCAGGATCGGCGTGGAGCTGGGGCTGTTTGTGCTCGACCCGGAATACGTCGGCCCCGGCCTGCCGCTCTGGCTGCCCAAAGGCGCGGCTATTGCCGAGGAACTGGAAAAGCTGGCGAAGGAAACCGAATTCGCCGCGGGTTACGTGCGTGTAAAGACGCCGCACATTGCGAAGGAGAAAATGTATCAGACATCAGGGCATTTACCTTACTACCAGGAATCGATGTTTCCGCCAATGGAGTTGTCGTTGGATCCAGCTTCCAAAGCCGAGGCCGAACGCAACCTAAACAAAGCGGAACAAGAGTTCGACGAAGTAATGGGGCGAATGAAGCGTGCAGTCTCGGGCGAAACATTGACAAAGATTACTCAGGTACTGCATTTGAACGTAAGACAAGGGTCAAAACCGCACGTGTTAAAAACTGTCCAAGAGACAAAGCTTGATGTGCCGCCCGAACTTTATGCAGAGGCACTCGCTAAGCAGCGGACATTTGATGAAGCAAAGCGAGGTTTAGAGGTTGAAAAATATTACCTCAAAGCGATGAACTGCCCTCATCATCACCGCATTTTTGCGGCGCAGCCGCGCAGTTACCGCGATCTGCCGCTGCGCCTCGCCGAATACGGCTGTTGCTACCGCTACGAGCAAAGCGGCGAATTGATCGGCCTCCTGCGCGTGCGCTCGCTCAACATGAACGACGCCCACATCTATTGCACCCCGGACCAGTTCGCCGCCGAGTTCAACGCGGTCAACGAAATGTATCTGAAATATTTCAAAATCTTCGGCATCGAGAAATACGTCATGCGCTTCAGCACCCACGACCCGGCCAAGCTCGGCCAGAAATTCGTCAATGAACCGGAGCTGTGGAAGCAGACCGAGGACATGGTCCGGCAGGTGTTGGTTGATTCAAAGATCAACTACCTCGAGGTGCCGAACGAAGCGGCGTTCTACGGCCCTAAGATTGACGTGCAGGTCTGGAGCGTCATCGGCCGCGAATTCACGCTCGCCACCAACCAGGTGGATTTCTCCCAGCCCCGGAACTGCGGCCTCACCTACCGCGACCGCGACAACACGGACAAGACGCCGCTCTGTATTCACCGCGCGCCGCTCGGCACGCACGAACGGTTCATCGGCTTTCTCATCGAGCATTACGCCGGCAATTTCCCGCTCTGGCTCGCGCCCGAACAAGTTCGCGTCCTCACCATCGGCGACGAAGAACCGCTGGTGGACTATGCCAAAGCCATTGTTCAGGAATTGCGCGCGCACATGGTCCGCGCCGAAGGCGACTTCGGCACGGACAAGATCAACGGCAAAATCCAGCGCGCCGAAGAAGCGAAAGTGCACACCATGCTGGTCATTGGCCCGCGCGACATGCAGGCCGCCAACGTGAGCGTGCGCGTGCACGGCAAAGGTAATCTTGGCGCGAAGGCGAAGGCGGAAGTAATCGCGGATATTTTGCACGCAATCAAAGAGCGGCGGGCGTAATCGCAGCGCGGAGCGTTGCTCCGCGTGTGCAGCGCCGGCGGGCCGGGCGGAGCAATGCTCCGCGCCCCGTTACCCAGGCGGCAGGTTCAGCTCGCGCGATTGCGGATCTCGAAACCGTGCGCTGCTGAACGGCCGTTCTTCGGGCATGCGACACAGCCTTGCTTTCACGGGATTGCTTTCGATGTACCGAATCGCTCTTCGCCGCTGTTCTTCGTCTCGCATAAAACGGTCCCAGTAATCAGGCTGCCAAAAGCGTCCCGCTCGCCCCAACAACTGGTTGACCTTCACCGCCACGATGGATTTCCAGTTCTGCACAATCCTCGTGAGCGGCACTTCTACGACTTCAATCAAGGTGTGGACATGGTTCGGCATCACCACCCATGCGAGCATTCGGAAGCCTTGGCCGTGGTGATACAGCAGCGTTGATTGGACGATGGCAGCCACGCGCGGATCACGTAGCGGGCATTCACCCAAACCGCGATCCAGATATTCTTCAAGTTGGCGTCGCTGCTCGCGCGGATCCATTCGTTGCGCTCCGGAGCGCGAATCGCTTCGCGCGGAGGCAAAGAGGTGCTGCCACTCGCCGCGTCGCGAAGCGGGCATCGAATCCCAAAGCCGAAAGGTCACGAACTGAATCAGCTCGGGCTTGTCGCAATGGGGCAAATAACCGCGCTCGTGCCAGCCGCGAAAGCCCTTGATTTGCGCAGCTTCAGTAGGCGATTCGCTCCAGCGCCGCTTCTCACTCACGAGATGGCGCACGTGTTCACGTTTTGATTTAGGCGGCTTTTCCATTGGCGAGCGGAGCATTTGCTCTGCGCCATGAGACCAAAGAAACCTCCGCGGAGCAATGCTCCGCGCTCCGATCCGATCGGCCGTCTGACTTGCAGAGCCGGCGACGTGAGCGCGCGCATCCACCGCAAAGGCAATCTGCGCGCGAGCCAAAATCGGATGTCATGACGGACACGCTTGCGGCGATCACAGAGCGGCGGCTGTGTCCGGAGCGCGGAGCATTGCTCCGCGCGAAGCGCAGTCTGCGCTACGCCTCATCCTCGGCGCGATGAATTTCATCGCGACACTCACGACTGGCTCCAGCATTGGCTTCGTTATCGTCCTTTGACCCTGCTGGCCAAGGTTCTTCCGCAGCCTGAGCGTGGGGCCGAGCGAATGCGCGCGGGGGCGGCGCGAATGCTTGAGGCTCTGGGTGAGGACGCCGCGCCCGCCGCGAAAGCGTTGCGGAGCGCGCTGGAAGACGAGTCGCCGCTGGTGCGATGGCACGCCGTATTTATGAAATAGACCCCTTAGACCTTCGGGAAACCTCCCGGCTCTGCCGGG
>QHPW01000133.1:2060-17657 GCA_003219675.1 Verrucomicrobiota bacterium | reverse complement strand
GAATGTAAGGAGGCACCCAGCGGAGGGTCGGGGTAACGTTTGTGGTTGGCATTTCATAAAAGAACTGGGTCTTTTGACCGATGGCGTCCGTGATACTGGCAATTCTTCCGGGCTGATCGAACTGAATGGTGGCCGCGTTTCCGGCGGCATCCACGACGGCGCTCATGAAGACTTTTCGCGTCGTGCCGACTGAACTGTCGGGTTGGTCAAAAATCTTCTTTGAGCCGTCCGGGTATCTGATTTCATAACTGTTCGTGCCGGTGCGCACCAGCTTGGCTCGGTTGCGGAAGAGGTTTTGGAAGACCTGGTTTGTCGGATTGAAGTCCGTGAAGTTCATCGTTCCGCCCTCGCCGGTGGCGAAGCGGATGTCGCCTGCGGGGTTCATCGGATCATCGGTGACATAGGCCAGCCAGTTCAATCGCCACTCCTGGGAGCTGTTGGAATACGGCAGCCCGTAAGCGGGCCAGCCGTTGATCGAGTTATAGGAAGCGTTGATGTAAATCGGAGGCCCCACTGGGGGAGTGTAGCCCACCGGTGTGTCTTCCACGTGGTGGCTGGCGAGCAGCAGATGGACATTCCATTGCGCCATGCCAGGGCTCGCCGGCTTGCAAGTTTGTTGATCATCCGGCGTCGTCGCGTCCTCGTCGCTTTTGTGTGTCGTGCCTTTGCCCCACACTCGATTCGCTTCTGAATCGGATACGCCGCGCCAGCCGGCCGGCAGTTCTCCTGAGCGGACCAAAAAGTAACCGCTCGCTTCATCGTCCAGCGCGTCATCGGAAAGCCAGATTTTGTAGTTTCCGAACGTCGGGTCTTCTGCGCGAAGGAGATTTCCGTCACGAGCGATCAACGCGGCGTAGTGCCCGACTTTCCAGTGCACTACCGCTGGAAGAATGATTTCCGCGCCCGGCGTACGGAAGACGACTTGATAATTCATTCCGATGCGTCGAGACAGATCGGCAACTTGAGTCGCGGAAAACCCGTTTGTGGTGGACTGCGAGTCCTGGATCAACTGGTTGCCGGCCTTGGCGCGGTCGGTCGCGAAACAAATCCGATCCAGTGCCAAAGGACCGCAGCGGAAGGAAACCTCCGGTCGATGCTCCATGCTCCACAGCCCGTCGCTCGCACCACGAATGTGGCGGGAGTTTTGACCGCGCACAGGACGACCCTCCAGTTCCGTGAGCAACGGGCGCAGCTCTGTCATCCGGCCCAGCCGCGCATACATCATCGCGAGTTCGCTGCCGGCGGAATTAGCGAGCACGGTTGATACTTCACTGTCGTCGGATTTGCCGGACTCCCAGACGTGTTCCCACGCAGAGATGGCCTTGGAGTAACGCCCGACCCGGTAGTATTCATGGCCCAATTGCTTCTCCAGTGCCAATGACCATGCCGAGAGTGGATGCGTGTCCAGAAATTCCCGGAGCGCGGAAAAGTCGTCGCGAAGAGTCCGCGCTGCGAACTTTTCCAACGCAGCGACAAGGGCCTGGTCATCGGCGGATATTGTTTGCCCGGCCGGCATCAAAGGTTCATCGAAGATTTGGGCTTTGATTATTTCACTTGCTCCCGGAGCTGCGGTGAATCCGAACCGCGAAGCGGAGCCTGACAAGTGAGAAGCCTGGAGTGACGAGCTTGAGTCCTTCGCGAGAGGTGTCTCAGCCGCGGCCAGTAGGTGGCTGGAGAGGATCAAGCACCATGACCAATTCGTCAGTGTCATCACCTGTCGCATTGCCTGTCGCAGGCGCGAGACATCGTCAACGGATGCCCCGAAGCGGAAGCCCTGTCCATGCCAAGGGATTTGGCGGTACATCCCGCCCTCGTCAACTCGTGTGCCCACGTTCACGCAGCACAAAACGGAGGAATCAGGAGCAATCTTTCATGAAAGTGCAGACCTTTTCGTGCGGCACCGGCTGGATGAGCTTTCCGTGAGACCCGGGGTGGGGCGAGACTCCGTCGAGCCCTAACTGATTCCTGTGGCTGGGAGATCAGGGCTCGACGGAGTCTCGCCCCACCGTTCATGGTCCAAATGCGCGGTTGCAAAACCGTGGAAACTTTCCATGAACCGCCCCTCTCCCGGCCTTCGGCCACCCTCTCCCCGCCTTGCGGGGAGAGGGCAGGGAGAGGGGTGCCAATCTGGTTCATGGTCCCAATGCGTGCGCAAAAGCGAAAGGAGGCTTTCCATGAACCGCGAATCTATTGGAAGCCATTCCTGGCTGCCGGTTCTGTGGCCATCCTTGCCCGCAGAACACTTGGGCGGCTCGGTCCGATAATCCTCCTCGCTCGGACCTCCGTTCCTGTTTTCTCCTGTGAGTCATCGAATGGTTCCGGGGAGCGCAGCCGCCCCGGCTGCGGTTCGGCGCGCCCTCGCGCCGAACCCTGGTGTGGCGCGCACCCGCGCACAGCCATGCCGACGACGAGGGCGTCGTCGGCTGCGCCCGAGGCGGGGGCGTGGAAGTGCAGATTCTTTTTGGAAGCCAGATGGCCCGGTCCCTCCAAGCCGACAAAATTTTCCTGGCCACAAAAGGCACAAGAGGAATTCATTTTCGAGCGTTTTGAGCCTCTTTGCGGCTTTGCATTCGTTGGTCTCGTTTGGGTTGCGACTCCGCCGCGCTGTTCCCATCCGTGGTTAAACTGCCGTTCTTACATTGAATTCCGGCTTTCATCCGGAAAGCGCAGATTTTTTGGGAAGCCAGATGGGCCTGTTTTCCTGACCAAGATCGGTTTCATAAATCGAAAATGGGGATTCGAGGACGAGAACGAGGACGATCGGGTATGCCCGGAAATTTCCGCGATTAATTTTCGGCAAAGCCGCAACCAAAACCGGACCCTTTGCGGCGTTTTCACTCTCGGAGGTTGCTGTCCGGTTTTGGTTGCGGCTTTGCCGCTCTGGGGTCATCCGTGGTTAATTCCGGCTTTCTCCCAGATCGGTTTTCGTGTACCAAAGCGATTGCATGGCAGGCGCGCCTCCCGTCATTCCCGATTACGAACTGCTGCGTCCGATCGGGCGTGGCGCCTATGGCGAAGTCTGGCTCGCCCGCAGCGTCACCGGCATCTATCGGGCGGTGAAAGTGATCTATCGCGCCAGCTTCGAGGAAGCGCGCCCTTTCGATCGCGAGTTTGCCGGCATTCAACGGTTCGAGCCGATTTCGCGCGCGCAGGAAAACCAGGTGGACGTTTTGCACGTCGGGCGCAACGACGCGGCCGGCTTTTTCCATTACGTCATGGAACTGGCGGACGACGCCAACACTGACGCCGCTTTACACGGCACGGTCAGTCCAGCTCAACTCGCGGCGTATAGACCAAAGACGTTGAAGGAAGTGTTGGCGCGGCAGAACCGGATGCGGGCGGAAGACTGCCTGCCGATTGCCATCGGTCTTTGCAACGCGCTTCAACACCTGCACGAGCACCGATTGATTCACCGCGACATCAAACCGTCCAACATCATCTTCATCGGCGGCGCGCCCAAACTCGCCGATCTGGGGCTGGTCTCGACCATCGATTCGACACGCTCGTTCGTGGGCACGGAAGGCTACGTGCCCCGGGAAGGGCCTGGGACGGTGAGTGCTGATCTTTATAGCCTGGGAAAAGTGTTATACGAAATGAGCACCGGCCAGCCTCGACAGGATTTTCCGCTGTTGCCGGAAAATATCGAATCGCTCGACGATCGGGCGGCCTTGCTGGAGTTGAACGAAGTGGTCGTAAGGGCGTGTGCGGACAATGCGGCCGACCGCTATCCCTCCGCCGCCGACATGCGGACCGAATTGTTGCTGCTTCAGGCCGGCAAGTCTGTGCGACGGCTGCACGCGGCGGAACGTCGTCTGGCGCGCCTTGTTTCAGCAGTCGCGGGAGTGGGCCTGTTGGCGGGCATCGCGTTGTTTGTCCAGCATCTTCAGACCCGCAGTGCCCGTGAACGCGCACGAGTGGCGCAGGAATTGCGTGAGCGGGCCGAGGCGCAAGAGTTGGCCACCCGACAATTGCTTTACGCGGCAGACATGAACCTGGTGCATCAGGCCTATGCCGCGGGCGACCTTGGCCTCGCCCAGAGTTTGTTGTCCGGGCATCTGCCGGCGCCCGGACAAACCGACCTTCGGGGATTCGAGTGGTATTACTTTCAGGCGCGATGTGAAGGCGAACAGCTCCACACATTCACCGGCTTCTCGAACAGCGTGAAGGCGGTCGCGATCTCGGCCGACGGCACAAAGCTGGCGGCCGGTTCCTACGACCATCAAATCAGAATTTGGAGCCTCCCGACGCGCGCGCTGGCAGAGTCGTTCGACGGAGGCGGAATGATCGAAGACATCGGGTTCTCTCCGGACGGGCAGTATCTGGCTTATTGCGGCGGAGCGGGTCCATTGACGTTTCGGGAACTTGCGACCGGCCGGACATTTTCAATCGCTGATAGCGGCGTTGCCCGCATGGCGATGCCTCCGACAGGCAAGCTCGTCGCTTTCGCGCGGGGCGAGGTTCGCGTCGACGGACTTGTCGTGGCCACCACCAACAACTCCGCCGTCGAAGTCTGGGATTACGGGGTAAAACAAAAGATTTTGGCATTGCCTCAACCGTCGGATTATCTGCGTTTCTCGAGCGATGGACGGATGCTTGCAGCGACGGGCATGGACGGCCACGTGCGGGTTTGGAGCATCGATCGCAAGGCGCTGGCAGGGACTTTCGGCCCGGTATCAATTCGATCGCCGGTATCATTTTCGCCCGACGGAAGACGGATCGCCGTAGGGGATGATGCGGGTTACGCGCGGATTTGGGATCTTGACGACGGGCGGTTGCTGCATCAGGCGCGGGCGCACGCGGCTACCATCTGGGACATCGCCTACTCTCCGAAAGCGGATGTTCTGGTTACGGCCAGCACCGACCAGACGGTGCGCTTTTGGCAAGCTGCATCGCTGGCGGAACTGAATGTCTTTCGCGGGCACGCCGCCGAAGTGTGGAGAGTCGCATTCTCGCCAGACGGCAGCACTCTCGCCACCGGCAGCAAAGACGGCACCGTCAGAATCTGGGGCGTCAACCAGACCAACACGACCGACGTCTTCACGCGCCGGGTCGCGTTCTGGAAGTGGCCGGTCTTTTCCGCAGACGGCGAATTTGTGGCGATGGGCGAAGACCATCGGGTCAATGTGCGACGGGTGGACAACGGAAGCGTTTCCGCGACGCTCGCAAGCGCTCAATACCCGATCGGATTTTCTGCGGACGGCCGCGAGCTGAAGACCCTCGGGGCCGAAGGTGATCTCCAGTTCTGGGATTGGCGCGCGGAAACCAACCGTCTGAACCGGATCATCGCGGCGGGTCTGACCAACGTTCGCGCGCACGCGGTCTTTGCCGACTCGAACCTGCTGGCGGTTGGAGATCGTGACGGCAACATCCGGCTCCGGGATTTTGAGCGGGGGATGCAACTTGCGTCGTGGAAGGCGCACTCCGGCCGGATCAGTTGCCTGGCCATTTCACCCGACGGCAGGATTCTGGCGAGCAGCAGCGCCGACGAAGAGTCCGTGAAGTTGTGGAGCGTCCCGGACGGAAAACTGCGTGCGACCCTGGCGGGCCACAAACTGGGTGTCTTCAACGTTGCTTTTTCGCTAAAAGGAAACCTGCTGGCCAGCGCTTCGGTCGATGACACCTGCCGGCTTTGGAACCCGGCGACCGGCAGACAAATCACCGTTTTAGGGGGGCACAAGGGTGGAGCATTCCATGCCGCTTTTTCACCGGATGGCAGGACGCTGGTGGTCGGCACCGGTGACAACAAAGTGAAGCTTTGGAACCTGGCGACCTTCCGCGACATGGGGACGATCGAGGTGGAGCCTGTGTCCGTCTTTTATGTCGGGTTTGTCCCCCGACAACCGGCGCTCGCGACGGTCAGTTTTGATTATGCCCGGACGAATTGTTCGCTCCGCCTCCTCCGCGCATCGCCGGCCCGATCAGATACGGTTCACGCCGTATCGCTGCGACGGTGACGATCAGTCCAGCTTCGATTCCAGGTATTCGACTTCCTTCCGCACTTGTTTCGTGAGCCGATGATAAATGAGGTACACCTGAACCACGCTCACGCCCATCTCCTTTGCCACCTTGGTCGCCGGCCACTTGCGCACCGCATAGAGATCAAAAACCTGGTAATGTTTGGGGTTAACCCGCCGCCCGGCACGCGCAATTGCCGTCTCAAGAATGTTTTTGCGCCACTCCGCGTCCCAAAGGGCATTCTGGCTGGAATCGTCCGGAATCCTTTCAATGGTTGGCGTGTCGTCCTCGAGGCGAGACGAGGCGGTTCGGCGCGCGGATTCGGGCGGCCGTTTGCGAAACTGATCGGCGATGCGCCAGCGGGTCAGCTTCAACAACCAGGCCTTGAAAGTGCCGCGCTGCGGATTGGACTCGAATTGATGGATGGTTTTCGCGACACACAATAACGTCTCTTGCTCCACCTCTTTCGCCTCCGATTCGGTAAGGCCGGATTGCATGGCGAAACCGCGGATGAGCCGGGAGCAGGTCCGGGCGAAATCCTCCCAGCTTGCCTGATCGTCCCAGTTCTTCAACCGCCCGAGCAGACTCGCCCGCGTCGGAATCGAATCATCATTCGATTCGCCCATAGCACCGATCCCAGTCATGCACACAAAACGGCCCTTGCGCGAGCAATCTTTCAAGAAAGTGGCGTTGTTTTGCCGGGAATCCCCGACGTTCCGCGCAGCAATTTCTTCCCTGAACAGGCACACCCGGCGAAGACCCATCGCGGCTCCCGCGGTGCGGAGGGCGGACATCAGTCCGCTTCGCATTCATTTCGGACTTCCGCTGAGTTTCTATTCGAGCAGTTTTTCCAGTTTCTCCAACCGCTGTTTCAGCTCCGTTATCTCCGTTTCCTTCTGTTCGACCTTCTGATTCAACCCCTGAATGGCGGCGAGCGCCACGCCGCCTTCGTCCACCGTGGCGATGTGCAGGTCGTCTTCGCCGACACGGAACGCGGCGGCAAAATCCTGCGCCGTCGGGCCAATATGGCGGACCGATTCGCTCTGGGTCTTGTAATTCCAGGTTTGAATCGGCAACTGCGCCAGGCGTTCGAGCAATTCGCGCGGATTGATTGGCGTGAAATTGGTTTTGGCATTGCGATCGCTCAGCGACGACCACGAGCCGCTGCCCGCGGGCAACGTGACGCCCGCGACGGGTGTGCCGTTGGTGTCAATGCCGGACACGAAGCGCGCGCCGCCGGTGGCCCGCACAGCGAATTCGTTCGTTTGCAATGATTGGAAATCAAAACCTGATGAATCAGCCCAGACAAAAGCGCCGGTGTGATTGGCCTTGGCTCTGCTGCCTGCAGCGAAACTGAAGTCGCCTGACGCATTGTTGAGCATTCCGCCAGGAACAGTGGCATGAGAACCGTCACAAATGTTCGCGTCGCCGCCGCCGATGGTCGCGTAATCCGCATTGGTGCGGATGACATTTGCGATTCCTCCACTGACAGTTGAGTAACTGGTTCTGTCTTCAACCCTATTGCCTATGCCGCCGCCAACGCTGCAAGCAGCGGAATTGAGGATGACGTTGTTTACACCTCCAGCGATCGTGCTCCATCCAGCGTTGTTTAAGACGTTACCAGACCCGCCTCCGATGGATGAACGAACGGAGTTAGTCTCGATCCAGTTCCCATGGCCGCCACCGATGGTTGAATCAGTGGCACCCTCCTGGATTTCGTTGCCGCTGCCTCCGCCAATGGTGCCGTGAGCTGCATTGTCTCGAATCAAATTCCTTAAACCACCGCCTACAGTGGAATACTCGGCTTTTCTTTGGATTTCGTTGGCCAAGCCTCCGCCGAGGACTGAGTAAACAGCTTGGGTCTGGATCACATTCCCATACCCACCACCGATAAACGAGTAGGACGCGTCAAGCTGTACTGTGTTGCAGCAACCGCCACTGATGGTTGAGTTCCAAGCACCGGACTGAATGGAGTTATGGTCGCCGCCTCCAATCGTTGCACTCACAACACTGTCAGTCGCAATCAGGTTGTCGGATGAGCCGCCAGTCACGTTTGGGCCACCATTGGTCTTCGGTTCGAGCCGTAGCGCACGTGAGCCGTTGACCCAAAGCTCCAGCGGCTCATTGTCCGTCGTTCCAAGAAAGTTCACGCCCGGCGTCGTGCCCGCATTTCCGTTCAAAGTCCATGCGCTAGCGACAGTCGAAGCGTTCGTCCAGACGAGGGCCGTCCCATTGTAGGCCAGGACCTGGCCGTTCACCGGCGCCGCGCCGGTGTTCAGTTGGGTGACCGACACAGCGTTCGCCGCGACGCCTTTCGCCGTCCCCGCGGCCGGCGCGAACAGCGCGTAAGGAGCGGGAGAAAGCCTTTGGCGCGGATCGAGCACCGTAAAGCTGTTGGTGCCGCCGCCGGGCCGCACGCCGATTTCCAGCCACCGGTCTTCGCCGTCGAACGGGCTGGCGCCAAAATCGAGTTCTTCTTTGAACAGGCCGTTGGTCACGAGGACCGAGGCGATTTGAATTGTGCCGCCGACCTGGGTGTTGGCGCCCGAGCTGGCGCTGTGCAGGGTGAAGCGCATGTCATACGCGCCGTTGGCCGGGCTCCCGTTGTCGGTAAGACGGCCTTGATAGGTGAACCCGGCGCTCAAGGATGCGGCGTGCGCCAGACACGGAATCCAGAGCGTGAGCGCGGCGAATAGGAGAAATGATTTCTTCATGACAGGCTTTCCTTGTTTGAGTTCCAGTTCAATTTTCTGCGGCGCATCGCGACGCAACCTCGCCGAAACGTCTAGCAGAACAGGCCGTCGCGGACAAGGAAGCTTTCTCAAGGCGCGGCTGAGGGAACGGAGCAGCCGACGTGAGACGCTCCGATCAATTTCGGATTTCGGATTTCGGATTTCGGATTTTGAAAAACGAGCCTCCTCACGTCGGCTGCTACAACTTTGGAGCACGCCCGGCTCTCGCCCATTCGTTGACACCCGACCGCTCCCCGATTAGCCTCCGCGCGTGTCGAGGTTGCCGTTTGAATTGTTTCTCGCCCTCCGTTATCTGCGCCCGAAACGGACTTTTGTTTCCGTTATCACGCTCATTTCCATCATCGGGGTGATGCTGGGCGTGGCGGTGCTGATCATCGTCATCAGCGTCATGAGCGGGTTCGACCGGCAGGTGCGCGATAAAATCCTCGGCTTTAACGCGCATTTGCGAGTGGAGCTGCGAGGCGAGGCGCAGATGGCCGACTACCGCCGCGTGATGAGCCTCATTGCGTCGAACAAAAACGTGAAAGGCGTCGCGCCGTTCGTCCTCGGCCAGGTGCTGGTGAAAACCGAGCCGGAAATCGGCAACCCCCAGGTGCTCGCGCCGTTGATTCGCGGCGTCGATCCGAAGCTGGAGGAAAATGCCAGCCGTTTGCCTTCGAGCATCGTCGAAGGACAATTCGATGTCTCCGGCCATGGCCTGCTCGTGGGCCGCTCGTTTGCGGATCGGCTGGGATTGAGCGTGGGTGACCGGCTGGCGGTGTATTCGGTGCGGGATTTCGAGGAATGGGAAGCGGGCCGCAGGAAAGGCAAAGAGGAAGCGCCGCTGCCGGGCGATTATGAGGTTAAAGGAATCTTTGACGCCGGTTATTACGAGTTCAACGATTTGTTCGTGATTTGTTCGCTGGTCAATGCGCAAGACATGTACGAGCTGGAGGATTCAGCGCACGGATTGATCGTGATGCTCGAGGATCCGAACCGCGCGAACGAAGCGCGAGATCAACTGCGCCAGGCGCTCGGCGGTGGTTTTCACCTCTCCACATGGCGGGAGGACAGCCCGATGATGGCGGCCGTTGCGGTGGAAAAGAACGTCATGCTTTACATTCTGTTTTTCATCGTCATCGTCGCGGCCTTTGGCATCACCTGCACCCTCATCACTTTCATCGTGATGAAGACGCGCGAAATCGGGCTGATGAAAGCCCTGGGCGCTTCGAGCCGGCAGGTGACCCGGATTTTCCTGGCGCAGAGTCTGGTGATCAGCATTCTCGGCGTGGTCGCCGGACTGGGTCTGGGTTTGCTGGCGATCGCCTACCGCAACGAATTCCTTGGATTCATGCGTCGAACGACGGGCGCAGAGCTTTTCCCCGCCTCGATTTACGGCTTCAGCGAGTTGCCGGCGCGGGTCGTGCCGCTGGACATGGTCGTCATTTGCGGAGGCTCGCTGATCATCTGCCTGCTGGCGGCGGCATTTCCGGCGCGTTATGCCAGCCGGCTGAAACCGGTGGAGGCACTGCGGTATGAGTGAAGCCCTTGGGGCAGGACGCGCGGGGCGGGAGGAGGCGATGCCATCCCGGGAGACCGGCGCGCTGTTGAACGCGCGGGATATCGGTAAAAAGTACTTCATCGCCAACCGGTCGCTGGAAGTCCTGCGGCAGGTGAACCTGACCGTGCACCGTGGCGATTTCCTGTCGCTGCGCGGCGCCTCGGGAGCGGGCAAAAGCACGTTGCTTCATTTACTGGGCGGGCTGGATACCCCGACCACGGGGGAGATCTGGTTCGACGGGAAAAACCTCGCGACACTCTCGGGTTTGGAACTGGCGTGGTTTCGCAATCGCAAAGTGGGTTTTGTTTTCCAGGCCTACCATCTGTTGCCGGAGCTGAGCGCACTGGAGAACGTTTGCCTGCCGGCCCGCATGGCGCGAACCGACGCGGGGGAGGCCGAAGCGCTCGGACGCGGGCTGTTGAAGCGCGTTGGCCTGGGGGAACGGATGGAGCATCGGCCTTACGAGCTTTCGGGAGGAGAGCAACAGCGCGTCGCCATTGCGCGGTCGCTGATCAACCAACCGGATCTGGTTCTGGCGGACGAACCGACGGGCAATTTGGATTCGCACACCGGCGAGGAAATCATCGAACTGCTTTGCTCTTTGCGCGTGGAACGGCGGGCCACGCTCGTCATTGCAACGCATGATGCCAGGGTCGCGACACGCGCGCCGCGGGTGATCGAGCTGGTGGACGGGCAGGTGAAGGGGGAGGCCGGGTGATGCCGCCGGGTCGCGCCGGCGTCCTGTCGGCAAGGTCGGAGCCACCTCCCGCCTCGCGTGCAGGGTGCGCTGCGCAAGGCGGCGCGACACGGTGCCACCCCGGTCGCTTGTGGTTGCTCCGGGCCTCCGCACTGCATGACTGCGCTGGTTCCACGCTCCATTCTTCTGTTGCGCCCCGCCGGCCGCTTAACGTAGTCTGGCGCGGTCCTTGAGGGCATGAAAATTTACATTGACGGGAAATATTGCGGTGAAAAAAACGCCAAAATCTCCGTTTTTGACCACGGATTGCTTTACGGGGATGGCATTTTTGAAGGCATTCGCGCGTACCATGGCCGCGTCTTCAAGCTCAAGGAGCACATCGACAGACTTTTTTATTCGGCCAAGGCGATTCTGCTCGACATTCCCATGTCGCATGCGGAGCTCATGCGAGCGGTGGTTGAAACCTGCCGGGAGAACAATATCCGCGACGGCTACATCCGGCTGTTGGTGACGCGCGGCGCGGGCACGCTTGGGCTCAACCCGAACCGCTGCAAGGACCCGTCGGTCATCATCATCGCCGACCACATCCAGCTTTACCCGCCCGAGCTTTACGAGAAAGGGATGGAAATCGTCACCGTGGCCACGACGCGCAATTTGCACAGCGCGCTGAACCCGGCGATCAAGTCGTTGAACTACCTGAACAACGTGCTGGCGAAGATCGAGGCGAACAATGCCGGGTGTGAAGAGGCGATTATGTTGAACGCCGAAGGTTTCGTGGCGGAGTGCACCGGTGACAACATTTTCATCGTCAAGGCCGGCCAACTGATGACACCGCCGTTGTCCGCGGGCGCCTTATATGGCATCACGCGGGGCGTGGTGATGGACCTGGCGCGGGCGGAAGGGGTGAGCGTCGCCGAACCGAACCTGACCCGCTACGATCTGTTCAATGCGGAGGAGTGTTTCCTGACCGGCACGGGCGCGGAACTGATCCCGGTGGTGAAGATTGACGGGCGGGTGATCGGCGCCGGCAAGCCGGGGCCGCTGACCCGCACGCTGGTGGACAAATACCGCGCCTTGACGAAAAGTTCGGGTGAGCCGATATACGAGTAAGTGTCGATTCAAATATGCTTTGCGACATCTGCAAACAGAATGTGGCCACGGTCCATCTGACCCAAATGGTGGAAGGAAAGACGAAAAAGGTGGATTTGTGCGAGGCGTGCTCGAAGGAAAAGGGAGTGGACGACCCGACCGGTTTCTCGCTGGCCGATCTGCTGTTGGGCCTCGGGGCCGCGCAGGAAATGGCGCAAGCGGCGGCCGGGACCGATCTCAAATGCCCCGCCTGCGGTTTCACCCAGGCCGATTTCAAAAAGACCGGCCGGCTGGGTTGCGCGGATTGTTACACCACGTTCGCCGAAGGACTGGAAGGGCTCCTGAAGTCGATGCACAAAGGGACCAAGCACATCGGCAAAATTCCCCAGCAATTGCAACAACACAAGGATTGCGCCGAGAAACTCGACCGGCTGCAAAAGCAGCTGGAGAAAGCCATCAGCGACGAGGATTTCGAGCAGGCCGCCGTTTTGCGCGACGAGATCAAGCACGCGCGCGAAGGGCTTGACAGCCCCGCCGCAGGGCAGACGCCATGAAGAACATCAACGAATTCCTCGCGCCGCCGGCGCAGTCGTGCAAACGGGAGGGTCCGCACGACCGGATTGTGTTGTCCAGCCGCGTGCGGCTGGCGCGCAACCTCAGGGGCTTTCCGTTTCCCGGCTGGGCGAAGAAGGCCGACCGCGTCAAGGCGCTGGAGATGATCCGGCCGGCGGTGGAGACGTCGCCGCAGCTGGCGTCCGCTTTTTCCGAATCGATGGACAACCTGAGCGCGTTGGACAAACAAATCCTGGTCGAACGCCATTTGATCAGCCGCGAGCACCAGGCCAAAGGCGTTGGCAGCGGGCTGGTGCTGAACAAAGAAGAAACGCTTTGTGTGATGATCAACGAGGAGGATCACTTGCGCATGCAGGCGTTGCGGCCCGGACTGCAACTCCGCTCCGCGTGGCTGGCAATCGATCAACTGGACACCGCGCTGGAAAAACGGCTCGACTACGCCTTCTTGAACGACCTCGGCTATCTGACCGCGTGCCCGACCAACATCGGCACCGGCATTCGCGTGAGTGCGATGCTGCACTTGCCCGCGCTGGTGTTGTCCGAGCAGATCAACCAGATCATTCAGGCGGTCAACAAACTCGGCCTGGCGGTGCGGGGTCTCTACGGCGAAGGCACCGAGGCGTTGGGCAATGTGTTCCAGGTTTCCAATCAGATGACGCTGGGCGAAGCTGAAACCGACATCGTCGAGCGGCTCAACAAGGTGCTCACGCAGCTGATCGAGCACGAAGAAAACGCGCGCGGCTCATTGCTGGAAAAGAAGCCGAAGATGGTCTTCAACCACATCGGGCGCGCTTACGGCATTCTGGCCAATGCCCACAGCATTTCCTCCAAGGAGACCATGAACCTGCTTTCGCTGATGCGCCTGGGGATTGATCTGGGAATGTTTCCCGGCGTGGAGCGGTCCTTGGTGGACGAATTGTTCATCCTGACTCAGCCGGCACATTTGCAGCGGAAGTTATCCGAAAAGCTCTCCGCTGAGGAAAGGGATTTGCTGCGTGCAGACATGCTGCGCGAGCGTTTGCGCAACGTCAGCCGTCCGATCACGCCGCCGCGAGGGGAAGGACCCAGACCGGACAAGGCGTCTGCTTCCTAGACATTCCGAATCCATCCGAACCACGTCGGATTTGCGCTCCGGCGAGCAGGCGGTGCCGTTCCGGTCGCCGGCATTGGACGGTTTTGAAATTTTGGGGCAGTGCTTTAATTTGGTTGTAGCGGCGGTCTGTGACCGCCGAAAACGGCGCTCATAGAGCGCCGCTACAGTTTAGATTTGAAATTAAGACATTACCAATTTTTGAGTGCATTCGTTTGAAAAAGTGATTAAGCTCACGAATCAGCGATCCCATATTCGAAAAAGGCATGGATTCTGCGCAGACTTGTCCTGCGACCGCCCCCAGGACGGGATCGCGAGGCGCGCGCGCAGAGCACTGGACAAATCCAGCCGCCCGAAGCATGTTGAGCCGCGAGAATTATGAGCGATGAAGCCATGAACAATTTCACGCCCCGGGCGCAGCAGGTGCTGGCGCTGGCGCGCAAAGAAGCCGACCGGTTCAATCACAATTTCGTGGGCACCGAGCACCTGTTGCTTGGCCTGATCAAGCTGGGCCAGGGCGTCGCCGTCAATGTGCTGCAAAAAATGGGACTCGACCTGGAGACCGTCCGGATGGAAGTCGAGAAGCAGGTCGGCACCGGCCCCGACCAGAAGATGATCGGCAACATCCCCTACACGCCGCGCGTAAAGAAAGTTCTGGCACTGGCGGGCAAGGAGGCCAAGGCGCTGAATCATACCTACGTGGGCACCGAACACATCCTCCTGGGGTTGCTGCGGGAAGGCGATGGCGTCGCCGCCCGCGTCCTCAAGAACCTGGATGTCGACATCGAACAGACGCGCCAGGAGATTTTGAAAGAACTCGATCCGAATTTCCAGGCGTCGGAGGACGCGCCCCCGGGTGAGAGCGCCGAGAAAGTGCCGGCGGAGAAAAAGGGCGAAGTCAAGACCCCCGCCCTCAAAGCCTTCGGTCGCGACCTGACGGAGATCGCTCGCAAGGGCGAAATGGATCCCGTCATCGGGCGCAGAAACGAAATCGAGCGGGTGATTCAAATCCTCTGCCGCCGCACCAAGAACAATCCGGTGTTGCTCGGCGAAGCGGGTGTGGGCAAAACGGCCATCGTGGAAGGATTGGCCCAGGAGATTGCCAAAGGCAACGTGCCCGAACTGTTGCGCGACAAGCGTGTCATCACGCTGGACCTTGCTTTGATGGTCGCCGGCACCAAGTACCGGGGGCAGTTCGAGGAACGCATCAAGGCGGTGATGGATGAAATCCGCCGCGCCAAGAACATCATTCTGTTCATTGACGAGTTGCATACCATCGTCGGCGCCGGCTCGGCTGAAGGCACGATGGACGCTTCCAATATCATCAAGCCGGCGTTGAGCCGGGGCGAGATGCAGTGTATTGGCGCCACCACCCTCAATGAGTATCGCAAATACATCGAGAAAGACGCGGCGCTCGAGCGCCGGTTCCAGGCGGTCAAGGTCGAGGCGCCTTCGATTGATGAGGCCATCCTGATCCTGAAAGGCCTGCGCCCGAAATACGAAGAGCATCATAAGATTGATCTGACCGATAAAGCCCTGGAATCGGCGGTCAGGTTGTCGGACCGGTACATCACTGGTCGCTTCCTGCCGGACAAGGCCATCGACGTGATGGATGAAGCCGGCTCACGGGCGCGGATCGGCGCGATGACCCGCCCGCCGGACGTGAAGCAGCTCGAAGTGGAAATCGAGGAAATCAAGACGCGCAAGGAACGCGCGATTAAAGAACAGGATTTTGAAGGCGCCGCGGCGATGCGCGACAAGGAGAAACAGGCGAAGGAAAAACTGGAATCCTTTTTGAGCGCCTGGAAGGCCAATCGCGAGGAAAAGCGAGTGAAGGTGGATGAAGACGACATCCTGCAGGTGGTGGCGAAGTGGACCGGGATTCCGCTCAAGCGCATGG